>VGOE01000021.1 GCA_016876035.1 Chloroflexota bacterium | reverse complement strand
CTACCTTGACTTCTCTCCACAGTATTACTCCCTCCTATCGATCATTATACTTCCCCAGGAGGGCCTAACATTTTTCCTCAAAGCTGATTGTCCGACTTCCATTGAAGCACAACACTGCACTGTCAGCCCTAAAGACACGCTTACTTACTGATTTGAATAGGGATGACAGCAGTCCCTTTTACGGCAGAATTGTCTTGGCACAAGAGAAGCGGACAGATACTAGATGCTTGACTCTTGAGACGCTTCTGAAGTGGGGATTCAGCGAGAAGGTTGGTTTCTTTGGGAAAGCCAAAGGCAGAAGATTAGTCAAGAGCGGCTATCTGACAGATGTCAGCTATGAAGCAATGCTTGAGAAGTCCATTTTGTTCTTCAATCGTGTTTTTGGCTTCATCGAGCAGGAACTGGAAGCCCAATGGAGCGCTGGGAGTGGCCTAGGTGGCTTCATAGCGATGAACGTAGGAGTCTCTGCAACCATCAAAACTGTGGACCACATCATTGATCACCTGGTTAAGTTTGAAAATCTGCACCCAGAGGATATGACTGCTGAAGACCTAGCGGAGAAAGTGTTTCCGTATCTGCTTCCAGTCACCGAATTCGTTAGGAAGTTGGACAGTGATGGTGTCAAAAAGCTTAGGAGTTACTTTGGAAGCGGTGCAACGGAGAAGGTCCTCATGGAGTTTCTTCATGCAATCAACAACGAATTTCCTCAGTTCAAGCCAGCAGGTCTTGATCAGTGGATAAAGGAGCATACTGGAGTCTTCAATTCTCCCTCATGGGAGCTTGGCCACAAATGCATTGAGCCACTGATTCACAGTTTCATTACGTCGAAACTGAGGATGGAATATGGGGACAAGTCATGGTGGATCGAAGGAGTCCCAAAAGACATTCAAATAAAGTGTTCTGCCGCCAGAATAGAAGCAGGTGCAGCAGAACCTGATTGGAACTTTCTCAATACGATCCACTATGACTCCATCATCACAGGCAATTGGTCGTTGCTCGGTACCTATTTCACTCCACCAGGTATGGAAAACGTCAAGCGAGAAAAGAAGCTCTTGTGGCTAAATAAGCTCAATGCGGTGAGGCAAAGGTATTCTCACCCTCAGCGGGACACAATAACTGAAGACGAATATGAGTTCTTGAAAGAGACATGGGGTTGGCTGGAGAAGAAGCTGACAGGCTAAGCGTCGTGTGAATGGCACCCTGACAGTTCCGCCCGATCTTCCCGTCCGCAAAGTGTATTCTTGCTTCTACCTGCACATTCCACACCGCTCGCCGGGCTACCCAATAGCTGAGTTTATGGTACTAGCGAGCGCAGTTCTCGGGCTGGCCCTGCGTTGCCGAGTTAAAGGAAGGAAATTGAATAACCAATCGATAGTTGCCCTCACTTTCATAAGTGGTAGGGCCTACTTGATTCAGGGGAAGGACGGTTGGGTTCTGGCGGACACCTCTTCCCCCTGGAATGGACCAAGGCTGGTCAGGCGACTTGAGAGGCAGGGGATCGACCTTAGTAAAATCAGGTTGATCTTGCTAACCCACGGTCACATCGACCATTTTGGTAACGCTTTGCGCCTGAAGGCCAGGACCGGAGCGCCCATTGCCATTCACGAGTTAGATGCTGAGGCCCCCCGGAAGGGACGCAATATGCCGCTGCATCCCAGGAATACCTTCGAAAAGGTCTTGGGTTTCTTTGCCAGCAAGACCAGGACGCGAGGTTTCGAGCCAGATGTTCTTCTCAAGGGGGACGAAGGAGATTTGGAACAGTACGGAATAGCGGCTAAATGGGTCAGAACGCCTGGCCACACAGACGGGTCAGTCTCGATAGCTCTGCCAGGGGAGGCCGCCCTAGTTGGAGACCTGGTTGTTGGCAGGTTTAATGCTCTGAAAAGACCGGCATATCCCTTCTGGGTCAAGGACGAGCATCAAGCAAGAGAGAGCATCAGAAAGCTACTCGATTATGCACCGACCACTTTCCTTTCCGGCCATGGTGGCCCCTTCAAAGCCGATGGTGTTCGCGGGCTCTTCCTCGAAAAGTAGCCTTTCTGCGGAATGGTGCTCTGGTTCCTTTCTTTGATGTTGAGGCCTTGCTTTGGCAAATTCCTCTCTAACCCTGCTTGTTAACTTTGATTTCGCATTGACAGTGCTTGTAGGTCGGGTTTCCTAACCCGACCATCGGCGCTTGCATGACACTACAACCAGTCTTTGCCATACACACTATACAGACTACCACAAGACAATTAGTAACGTTGACAGAAGCGGGCAGGTCGGATTACCATTGCTCTTGGGTCGTGCTAGGCGGGGAGTTAGCGGTGCCCTGTACCCGAGATCCGCTATAGCGGGGCCGAATTCCCACTCCAGGCTCCTGAGCTTGTGGGACTGCCCTTATTGGGCGGTGTTGAAGACTGGGCCCTGTGCGGCAGAACACTATGAACCCCGTCAGGTCCGGAAGGAAGCAGCGGTAAATAGCAGCGTCTGGGTGCCACAGATTTACCTGGTCGGAGCTGCTAGGTAAGGGAAAGCCGCAAGGCAGTGTCGAAAGTGGGTGCACGACCCTTTTTCTTGTGCACTGTATTGTGGATGTCTAGGTCGCTTGCTGCTGAGACAAGGGGCTTGATTAGTCGGTTCGGGCTGCGGGCAAAGAAGAGCCTGGGGCAACATTTCCTTATTGATAGGCGGGTCTTACACCGCATAGTGTCAGCAGCAGAGGTGACGTCAGAGGACACGGTAGTAGAAGTCGGTCCGGGGCTGGGCATCTTGACTCGAGAGCTTGCCAAGCGTGTCCGGAAGGTTATAGCAGTTGAGGCAGACAGCGGGCTGGCCTCAGCGGTGAGAGAAATGCTCTCTCAGATGGCTAACGTTAGCATAGTTGAGTCCGATATCCTTCAAACAGATCCCACCTTGCTTCTGGCCACTGCTGGACCTGAAGGCACTTCCCATGGTTACAAAGTGGTGGCCAATATTCCGTACTATATTACTTCGCCCATCCTGCGCCATTTTCTGGAGGCGTCTGTCAAGCCGTCCGTGATGGTGGTTATGGTACAGAAGGAAGTGGGAGAAGCTATTGCGGCTGAGCCTGGGAAGATGAGTATACTGGCTGTTAGCGTCCAGTTCTATGGTAGACCGGTTATTGTTGGACGTGTCCCGTCTCGAAGTTTCTATCCGCCTCCAAAGGTTGACTCCGTTATCCTGCGGATCAGGCTTCACAAAGAACCCCCGATCAAGGTATCCCAAACTGACATGTTCTTCACTGTTGTGCGGGCTGGTTTCAGCGCACCCCGGAAGCAGTTACGTAATTCCTTAGCTCAGGGCTTGGGAGTATCGCCGCAGGAGGCGGCTGGTATCTTGGGTAGGGCGATGATAGACCCAAAGCGCCGTGCTGAGACTCTGGGCCTCGATGAATGGGCAAGATTATCTGAAGAAATAAATGCCAAGGATGCAGAGCCCTAGGGCTAGATTGGAGAAGGCTTGTGCCAAGATTAACCTCACCCTGGAAGTCTTGGGCAGGCGCGACGATGGCTATCATGAAATAGCCAGCGTGATGCAGGCTATCGACCTGTGCGATACTCTCCATTTCCAACTGGAAGAGAGTATCTGCTTAGCCTCCGACGTTCCCCAGTTCGTTTCTCCGCACAATCTGGTCTTTAAGGCTATCAGAATGCTGCAGGATGCCACTGGTTCGCGGCTGGGGGTATTCGTTTCCCTAAAAAAAAATATTCCGCCCGCCAGTGGGTTAGGGGGTGGTAGCAGCGACGCTGCGTTAACCCTGCAAGCTGTTAATGAGCTTTGGAAACTGAATCTCAGCCGTGATAAGCTACGAGACCTGGCTACTAGCCTGGGCTCTGATGTTCCCTTCTTTCTCTGTGATGGAACTACAGCCTTGTTGCAGGGACGGGGTGAAAAGATAGCCAGGCTGCCGCGCCTGGTTAAAACCTGGGTTGCAATTGTAAAGCCGCCTATCGAGATAGCCAACAAAACAAGGGAAATGTATGCCAGGCTTAGGCAGTCTCATTTTTCTGATGGTGGGTACACCCGCAGGATGGTTGAGATGATAAAGAAAAGAAAGGCGGTCAAGGTGGAGATGTGCCACAATGTCTTTGATGATATCGCCTTCGCTTGTTTGCCTGGACTTGACGAGTATCGGCTTCGGTTTCTGGCTGCTGGTGCCTCCCAGGTTCATTTGGCTGGCTCTGGCCCTGCCCTTTTTTCGCTAGTGGCGGATAAGGCTCAAGGCGAGGACATATATCGCCGCTTGAAGCATGACAAGGTAGAGGTGTATTTGGCAGAGACCATCTGAACATGAAAATGGCTGAATGGGTATCCGACCTGCAAGAGGTTATTCCTCGGCTTACTGCCAGAAGGTTGACAGCTCTCTTGATTATGGTAGCTGCTTTTCTTCTGGCTGTTGTGCTTCTGTTGCTGGTGTCCCACTTCGTGCCTCCGGCTGAATTTGAGAGGTTTGGCTATCTTGGTGTCTTTCTGGCGAATCTGTTACCCAGCCTGAGCGTTATCATTCCAGCCCATCTGTTTCTGCCGGGCCAGGCCTTGAGTGTGGTTGTGGCTGCTTCAGGAAACGTGGTCGCAGTGGCAATACTGGCCAGCCTTGGTAGTACTCTGGGGGAAATCACGGCTTATTACGTTGGCTACGGCGGGAAGAGTCTGTTCAATCTGGAGCGCTTCAGCAGGTACAAAGCGGCAGAGAAATGGGTGAGACGCCGTGCTGACTTTGCTGTTGCTCTTTTTGCTTTTCTGCCTCTATTCTTCTTTGACTTTGTAGGCATTGCTGCTGGGGCTTTCAAAATGCCCTTACGTCGCTTTCTTTTCTTTTGCTATCTGGGTCGCTTACCTCGGGCTTTCCTTGAGATTTACTTCTATACTTGGGCGTTTGAGCATATCCTGACGCATCTACCCCGTTGGATGAGTGGCCATTACTTACAGCAGGCTTCCGGAGGCTAAGACAAGGTGAAGCTTACTGAATTCATTAGTGAACTGGGCGAGGTTCCTTCAACGTGATCCAGATTTGTGTGGCGCTAGATCTGGAGACTACCGGACTGGATCCGGAGAGTGATCGGATTATTGAGATAGGGGCGGTAAAATTTTTTTTGGGAAACGAATGCCTTGAGACCTTTCACACCTTGGTCAATCCGCAACGTCCTCTGCCAAACCGCGTGCGCCTGATCACCGGCATCACAGCCGAAGAACTGGAGTCAGCGCCCGTCTTTTCGTCTGTGGCTGGCCAGCTTCTTTCCTTTGTCGGGGATCACCCTATTGTAGGGCAAAACATTGGATTTGATCTTGATTTCCTGCGCGCCGCGGGCTTGAGCTTCTCTAACACCGCCTACGACGTCTATGAGCTAGCCAATATCCTGTTTCCGTGGTTGGATGACTATAGCCTTCAGGCGCTGGCGCGGCAACTGGGCATACCCTGCCCTGTCTGCCATCGGGCCCTGGACGATGCGGCGACAGCCAAAGGGGTATTTCTGGCCCTGCTGGACAGGGTTGCCGGTCTTGATCTTCCTGTGGTAGCTGAGGTCAATCGCATGACTATGGCAAGCGCGTGGCCGTGGCGTCCTTTCTTTCTGGAAGCTGAGAGGATCAAGGCAGGTGGGGTCTCTCTTTGGGATAGAGAAGCCTGGGAAGCAGACTTCACTCCAGGCACAATGGACTTAGCTCAGTGCCGGCCGCTTGTCCGCGAGAGTGTTCTTGAACCCCTGGACATAGATCGGCTGGCAGCTATTCTGGGTGAGGGTGGCCCTATGTCCCAGGCGTTCCCAGGCTTTGAGTACAGGCCCGGGCAAGTTTCCATGATGCGGTGGGTGGCCGAAGCTATGAATAGTGGGCGGCATCTGATAGTTGAGGCGGGTACCGGAATTGGCAAGTCCGTGGCCTATCTGTTGCCATCCGTTTTCTTTGCTTTCCGAAACAGTGCTCCCGTTGTTATCTCCACCAATACTATCAATCTTCAGGAACAATTGATGAACAAGGATATTCCTGACCTGCTGGCAACTCTCGGCAGAGTTGAGGATCAGGACATAAGCTCCGATCTGCGTGTTGCTCAGCTTAAAGGACGCACCAACTACCTCTGTCTCAGGAAATGGAATTCCTGGCGTAAGACCCCTGAATTGCCCTGGGAAGAGACCAGGTTCCTCTTGCGTTTACTGCTATGGTTATCCTCTACCAACAGTGGCGATCGGGCTGAGTTGAATCTCGTTGGCAACGAGACCTACCTATGGGATAGGGTTTGTGCTTCTGAGGACAACTGCGTGACGGAGCGCTGCTCCTATTATCCTGCGGGCTGCTTTCTCTATCGTGCCCGGCAGAAGACAGAGGGTGCTCACCTGATAGTGGTCAACCACGCTCTGCTGCTGTCTGACCTGGCCAAGAGTCGGGGTATACTGCCTGAATACAGTTATCTAGTGATAGACGAGGCTCATCATCTAGAGGGGGAGGCAACGGAGCAACTGGGGTACCGAATCGGCAGCCGAGACATTTATGGATGTCTGGAGCCTTTAGGGGACAAAGGAGGTTTTCTGTTCCATCTTCGCAGCTACCTACGCGCTGCTTCGGTAGCTTCGCTGAGGCGAAGGGAGATAGAGCAGAAGGTTGATGACCTGCTGGGAAAGGGGAAGGTGGTGCGAGCCAGCGTGGCTGAGCTTCTTGGAGTAATCAAGTACCTGGTGAATCTTCTGCTGGGAGAGCAAGCGGAATATGAGCGCAACCTGCGGTTCACCAGAGAGGTTCGCCGCCACGCCCTTTGGTCAGGGGTGGAACTCTCCTGGGAAAACCTCGACCTTGAGCTTGGCAGCGTTGACAAGGGGTTGGGTGAGCTTTGCATGATGATAGAAGAACTCCCTGACAAGAGAAACCCGGACTTGAATAGCTGTCTGTCTGAGATATCTTCTCTGCGGCAGCGGATCTCTGGTCTGCGTTCTCGGATGGATGCGGTCATAGCCAAGCCTGACGCTGATACTATCTGCTGGGCTGGGATTACCTGGCAGGACGACGTCTATCTCCAAGCCGCTCCACTGCAGGTAGGCAAGTTGCTAGAGAAGCTGCTATTCTCCCGCAAGGATTGCGTTGTGCTTACTAGTGCCACTCTCACTACTGGAGGGAGTTTTGAATATATCAAGGGCTGCCTGGGTCTGGAAGAGGCTGATGAGTTGATGATAGAAGCCCCTTTTGATTACATGAGTTCTACTCTGATCTATCTTCCTGGCGATATCAGTGAGCCAGACAAAGCTGCCTACCAGCGAGGGGTGGGGCAGACACTGGTGGAAGTGTGCCGGGGCACCCGCGGCCGTACCCTGGCGCTATTCACCTCGCACGCTGCTCTTCGCAGCGCTTATGCTGCTGTCCAGCCGCCGCTGGAGGAAGAAGGTATCCTGGTCCTGGGGCAGGGGATAGACGGCAGCCCCAAGAAGGTGCTCAACAACTTTAAGGCGAACCAGAATTCCGTGCTTCTGGGCGCTGCTGCGCTTTGGGAGGGGGTAGATGTGGTGGGGAGGGGACTCAGCGTGCTGGTTATCGCCCGACTGCCTTTCAGTGTGCCCACCGACCCTGTCTTCTCCGCCCGTGCCGCACTATTCGATGATCCTTTCAATGAATATCTGGTCCCTCAGGCGGTGCTGAAGTTCAAGCAAGGGTTTGGGCGTCTTATCCGCAGCCGTTCTGATCGTGGGGTGGTGATCCTTCTTGACAAGCGCTTGCAGACAAAGTCCTACGGTAAGGTGTTTCTGGAATCACTGCCAAACTGCACGGTCAGGACAGGGAAACTGCAACAGATGCCTCAAGAAGTATTAGAGTGGTTGGGAGATTGACGGCTGGTAGCCAGGAGGCTCTGCCTGGCAGAGAGAGCAAAGGAAAACCAGGCCGCAGGTCTCTTGATTGAGCCAATAGTGCCCGCACTCCTTCATGTGCACCTTGGTTGACCAGGCCATGTGAAAGCTGCCGCCACAAAGGCTGCATCGAGACGTATTTTCAGGGTCTAAGGGTTCACTGCAAACACAGCATGTCTGATCCAATTCATTCCTCCTGTAGAAACCAGCGACGCACCAGGGCTACTTCCTCCGCGCGGGTCTTGACTTTCTGGTCAAGCTTGGCTTCATGCAGCGCCTTCAGCATTTGACCCATTCGTGGGCCGGGCGGTAAGCCCATATCTTGCAAGTCCTGGCCGTGGAGCGATGACTTTACATAACGTAGTTTATCAAGATATAAGTGGAGTCTGTGTTGAATCAGGGGCGATTCGGAAGCGATGGCCCAGGCCGAAATTGATGTCGGCGAATAGTCTTGGAGGAGGCGATAGATAGCGCTGGGTGATAACTGAGGCGCTTCCAGGGAGGCCAGATTTTCCTTGAGGCCGATGGTATCCTGGATAACCCGTGCTGTTGCCTTCGGTATGTTCAAATTGATGATGAAGTCTTCGGCCTCGTCCTGGCTGAAGTGGTGAACGGCGAGGGAGAGATAGAGACCCAGGGATGGCGGGTTAGCGGTTGATCTGGCCTGCTCAAAGGCCTTCGTTATCCACCCGTTGCCTTTGAGGGCGGGATGTATTTCCTGGAGCAGACCTAGCTCTGCGGCCCGCCGCAGCGGTTTCTCGGGACGTGCTTCCTTGAAGATCAGTTCCAGCTCGTGCCGTATCCTGTCGCCGCTGATAGTGTGAATCATGGACAGGTCTCGCTTTAACAACTCCTCTGTAGTCGCCTCCAATCGAAAGTCGAACCTTTGCTCATAGCGGACAGCCCGCAACATACGGGTGGCGTCGTCGATGAAACTTCTCGGGTGAAGGACACGGATGAGCTTATGTGCCAGATCCTTTTCTCCCTGGAAGGGATCGACCAGTTGGCCGAAGTTGTCCGGGTCGAGGCGGATAGCCATAGCATTGATAGTGAAATCGCGCCTGGCCAGGTCATCGGTGATGGAGCCAGGCTGCACGGTGGGCAAAGCACCAGGATGGGAGTAGGTCTCGGCGCGCGCTGTCGCCAGGTCAATAGTCAGATTCTGATGGCGAAGTTTGGCGGTGCCGAAGCGCTGGTGAATGACCACCTTCCCGCCTATCCTGTCCGCCAGCAGGCTGGCGAGCTGTGGGGCATCTCTTTCCACCACCAGGTCCAGGTCGAGGTTCGCCCGCTCCAGAAGAAGGTCACGCACCACCCCGCCCACCAAGTATAGACCCTGCCCCCGTTCCAGAGCCATTTCACCTGCTATGCGGAGCAGTTGCCTGATCTCCGGAGAGAGACGCTGATTGAGCTGGGAGGCTAGATTACTGGCCATCTTTCTGAGACCTACATACTATTGTCATAGTTACGTCGCTGGCAGGTCGAAATTGGTTGGTCGAGCCCTTTCCCTCCTTTTGATCAATGTCCTGCCGGCGAGTTCGAAAAAGCTGGCTCGCGCTTCTGTGATTGTGTCGGGGCTGGGGAAATATCCCTCAATGAAATATGGAGGCTAATTTAAGAACAGGATCTCCGGTGTTGGCTGTTTTGCGTACATTTGGGCGAAGATCTTCGAGTCCGATTTACTACGCGTCACTTCGACTTCCTTTCCCTTACAGCCTTTAAAGGTATCTCAATGACACAGTAGGCTGAGTCCCTCAGTTTTGTGAATTGTATTCCGTGTTTACCAGATCCCCCTTCTTTGTAGCGGATCTTGTCAATGTCCCGCGCTTCGACTGCGATACGCTCCCCTCTTAATGCATCACCTGCATCATTATACTCTTTTGCCATCGACTTCTATCTCCCCTGCATCCTGCAATTCCTGGCAAATCCTCACGACGAGATCTAGTCGAAGCCCAAGCCTTTCTGCAATATCTGAATAATACAGCGTCTCGCCACCGGCAAATAGCTGGCGTATCTCTTGCCTAGCCTGTTGTTCCGTGATCTCTCTAAGCATGACAACGTGTTCCTTGGGCATCGAGGCCTCCAGATTCGCCAACCGCTGCTCGATCATTTCAAGCCTCTGTTGCAAGAGCCTATTCTCAACCCTGAGTGACGTGTTCTCGGCATCGAGTTGACTGATAAGACTGCTCTCTCTCCAATCCCGCTGTGCTGAGATTGCGCCGGAGCAGGCAAGCAGCACTGTTAACCTCAGAGCTTCTTCGGAAATCGTTCCCGTCGGTTCAGCCTGCATGCCAAACTCCATAATTGGGTCGCCAGCTAATGTATCGATACGGTATCGCTGCGTTTGTGCGGGAGAAAACAACGCGCGTATCGACGCCAGCTCGCTTTTTCCGTGGGTAGACACACCAAACTTCTCCTTAACCATTGGTGCAAACCCCCTGAACAACCGACTCGGCTTTCTTGACCGTTTCGGCGTGCAAGGCCAACCTACTCACGATATCACTTGTCTGCTGTACATCTGCATGGAAGTTTAGACTGATTCCGGTCTGTTTGGCCTTGCCAAACGAAGGCGAAATTGTCAAGTGCACGATGAACTGGTGGAATTCGAACACTGCCGTTATACCTAACTGGTAGGATGGCGATAGCAATTGGGCCAGTCGGCGCCGCTTCGGCGATAGTAGGCTCTCGAGGTTGCACTTCTCTTCAGGAACCACATAGATGTAGTTGAAGCCCAGAGCCTTGTAAGGAGTTTCAGGGAGAGCCTCCACAAAACGTCGGGGAATAAGTTCCAACAAAGCCAAGTTTTCTTGCGTCACCGTCTTCACCGTGTACTGCAACCTAGCCTCATCGACGGTGAGACTGCATTGCTCATTCTCCACCAGGGAGAATACTGGGGTAAAGACAAAGTTTTTTACTGTCTCGGTAAACACTCCTTTCCGATGCAGCCATTCCCTAGACACAATGGACGGATTGTAGTTTGAGGCAAGGATAACGACATTTGCTGTGGTTGGAAGCCTCATCTTGATGTCTCCCACAAGCTCAGACTCATGAATCTAGCATACTGTGGCAAATTATGACACAATGCTCTAATTCTATCAATATCTCGCACCATGTCCGAGACTTCTTAATTGCTTGTATCATAGCTCCTCGTCGGTCAGACAATCACATAATATGAGTGGGGTTCACTTGTCCTGGGACGACCTATTATACACCTGTCCGAGAAGTCCCTTGGGTGGAGACAGACCTGAAGGTCTGTCCCTACATTGGCCTATTGCGCCTGGCACACAACCCCTGTGAAGCTCACTTTTGCTCTCCAGCGTAATCACGGGCGAAGGCCTCCAGTTCCTTCTTCATGCGCTGCCAGTGTGTGCCGCGCCAGTAGACCCGGAGACAGGCGGGACACTGCATATACTGAACATGAGTGCGGAAAACATAGGGCGGCACCAGTTCCTTCACCTCTTCTCTGCTCCGGGGCACCAGGGTTTGATTGCACTCCAGGCAGCGGGTGAACTGCTTGAGACGGCAGTCCAGTTTCAGTTCCTTCACCACCTGGCGTAATTGTTCTTTAGGGTCATCGCTCTGGGTAAGGATAACCTTGAGTTGTCCGTTGGTGACCAGCCGTCTTCTTACGATCTGGGTGTCCTTGGTCAGAATCACTCTTCCCTCTTTGAACGCCATATCCACCAGCACCGAATCGTCGATGTTGTTGAAGAAGAGGGCGTCATAGCCCATCATTCTCAGCCATCGGGCGAGCTTGCCAGCGTTACTATCGACCAAGAAACGGATTTCCACAGCGCGATCGGTTATTGAGGGCATTTGAGTCCATTATCTTTCCGCGGGAAGGCGAAAGCAATATCATTAAGGAGGTTTAGTAGTGTCATTAACTCCCCACCGCCCTGGGATTGCCACGCTCGCCTGCGGCGAGCTCGCAATGACATAGGGGCGTTGATAAACCACCTCTTAAGCTCCGTCGAGGCTGTCGGAAAAGGATAAAGATGTCATTCCCGCGCAGACGGGAATCCAGTTACTCCACCCCACCTGGATTCCGTATCAAGTACGGAATGACATTTCGGACAGCCTGCCCTAATGTCAGGGAAGGTTGGAGCATCTGCTCCAGGCTACCCGTTTTTGCAAGTTCTCAGACAGCCTCCCCTCGCAATGACAAATAAAGGCTCTCCGTTCTCAAAGATCAATTTTCATGCCTTCGTATCCCAGTGTGATACTGGCTCCGAGTTCTCGAGCCACGTCAGCCACTTCCCGTTCAATCTGGCTCTCCCAGGAGGGGTTAATGTGGATCAGGATGGTGGGAGGGATATACCCTTTCAGGTTGCGGAATTGCACCAGTTCGGCTTTGAGCAGTTGTGGAGTGAAATGCCCTGTCGTCCTGGCCCACTGCTCCCTCTTTTGGGGCAGGCTGAGCTCGGTGATCAGCAAGTCCGGGGAAACGTGTTGCCAGCAGGCAGACAGACCAGCCCCGGTATCCCCGGTGTAGAATGCTTTCTTACCTTCACCAGAGGCAACCTGAAAACCGATTGTGGGCACAGCGTGAGGCACGGGGATGGCCAGAACACTGTATCCAGCTATATCGGTAGGTTCATAAGGCGCTATACTAGTAAACTTTACCGCCGGATTATGCTCGGGCCACCTTAGAAAGTTGGGATACATGGCACCATCAAGGAGATGGGTGGAAAGAACTTCGAACGCGGCGGCGATAGAATAGATCTCAATCGAGCGTTCTGGTGAGAGGTTCATGGCCAGGAGGGGGATATCCCTGATGTGGTCATAGTGGTGATGAGTCAGCAGGATGGCCTTCAGTTTTTGCTGAGCGGGGAGAGACAGGCTGGAGCAAAGGCTACCAGCGTCGAGAGCTAGAACATCATCGACAAGCAGTGCTGTGGGCCTGATACTAACTATCTCTGTCATATGAGCTCCAAGGATTTCAATACGCATAACACCTCTTTGAGATCAATACATAGAATAGAATGGGTGACAAGCAGCTCGTTTCAGTGCATCAAATCCAGCGGCGGCGGCGGAAAAGGTATAGTACGAAACCGATAATGCCGATCATCACCACCATTATGATGGAAAAAGTGATGAGGCTATCTTCGTCATAGCCCCCGGGTAGGCCTATGTTCATTCCGTAGGCGCCGACGATTATTGTGGGAATTAGCAAGACTACTGCAACAACAGTGAAGATGCGTATCACCACATTGAGATGATGTGAGGCGAGTATGGAACCAGTGTCATTCAGCCCTTCGATTGTCTCTTTGCACTCGTCCAGAGTATCCCAAATCTTTTCAGCATGGTCCGTTACGTCTCCCCAGTAGACCTCCAGGTCTTCCTTAGTGAAGCGCTTTGTCTTGGGGCCTAAACTGCTAATAAGTGTCCTCATGGGCCAGAAAATGCGACGGTAGGAAATGATGTCCCGTCGGAGTCCGGCAAGTGCCTCTATCGGATCAGGTGTTGTGGGGTCAAAGAGATCGTCCTCCACTTTCTCCAGGTTCTCCATAATCTTGTCGGCGATGGGAAAGCAATAATCGACTAATATGTCAATGAGGTGGTAGAGGAGATAGCCGGAGCTCCTCATATTCTTCTGGCGTGCCTCCTCGTCCAACTGGCAGTCCTTAAACAGCTTCACGAGGGGCTTGAGGGCCCCCTGGTGTACGGTAACTAGATAGTTCTTGCCGATGAAGATGGATACCTGGCTAGGGACGGTTACCCCAGCTTCCTTGTTGAACACGGGGAAATGGAGCACGATGAACAGGTAGTCTTCATATTCATCCATCTTGGGGCGCTGCCTGCGGCTGAGGCAGTCGTCCAGGTCTAAGGGATGGAAGTGGTATTCCCGAGCCAGGTACGTGATTTCCGTATTAGTCGGTCTCTCGATATTTACCCAGATCAGGCCGTTCCAGGTGATCTGCTCTATGTTGCGTTCCCTTTTTTCCTCGACAGCTATAGGCCTTGCCATCGCACCACTTCTTTATAGAACTGCCCAGGTTTTTATACCACAAGAGACAGTCTGTAGGCAAGTTCGGAGTGATTTAGGGAACCTGTCCCTGGAACGTCGCACATGCTGCATCGAACTGCTAGGCAGCGGCAACCTGTCGGCTAACTGTATAACAGGAGATGGCTCTATTTCCGAGGGGTGCATTTCGCTCGTTGGCCGGCTGCCGATTATGATTTGATTTGCCAGAATTTCATGTGCTATATTATTGGCCAGCAAATAGAGGGGGAGGGATTTGCTAGCGGACTTCGGACTTCTTGGGTTATTCTTCATAATAGCTGTCTTGGTCAGCTTCATGTTCCTCCTCATCCCTATGATTCTTCGTTTTCTTGGTCTTGCTTCAAAGAACAAGCCGGATCCAGTGAAGAACTCCACCTATGAGTGTGGCATGACGCCCGTGGGCAAAGCGTGGGTGCAGTTCAACTTCCGTTTCTACTTCTTTGCCATACTATTTGTTGCTTTTGACGTTTTGACCGTTTTTCTCTATCCGTGGGCGGTGAATATCAACCGGCTGGCTGGTTTCGGCCTGGCCGCTGTAGCCATTTTGCTTTCTATTATCGTTATGGCTTACATCTATGCCTGGAAAAAGGGAGTCATGCGATGGAAGTAGAGAAACCGAGATTTGATCTCTTCTTAGAGGAGATGGATCAAGCTGAGGGCAAGGAAATCGAGGAGCTTATTGCCCGATCGCAGCATCCACTTCCGGACCAGGTTGAATGGCTGGAGCCAGGGCCGAGGCCCAATCTGCTGGTGACGACCATAGACAAGGTCTTCAACTGGGGACGACACTATTCCACATGGCCCTTCGGTTCTGGGCTTGCCTGTTGTGCAATGGAGATGGTGCCTACCGCAGCTTCGCGTTTTGATCAAGCGCGCTTCGGTATGGAAATCTTTCGTGCCTCACCCCGGCAGGCGGATTTGTTGATTGTGGCTGGGACTTTGACCTGGAAGATGGCTAGAGCTCTTAAGCTGCTCTATGATCAGATGGCTGAGCCGAAGTGGGTAGTGGCTATGGGTGCCTGTGCCATAAGTGGCGGCACGTTCGCTCATTCCTATAGTGTGGTGCCAGGTGTGAATCGGGTTATCCCCGTGGATGTCTATGTCCCGGGATGTCCTCCGCGTCCGGAGGCTTTGCTTTACGGGTTCATGCAGTTGCACCAGAAGATCGAAAGGCGGAGCGTTCGGGACGAGTTTATTCTGGCTGATTTGAGAAAGATAGTGCCAGGCAGGAGCAAAAGGAACTAGTTGGGCATGACAAAGGCGCTTGTTGGTCAGAGTATCGCTGAGCAAATAGCAAAGCACATACCTCAGGCTGTCGTTGAAGCCAACGATGCCTGGGTCGTTATCAAGCCCGATCTTCTCTTGCAGGTAGTCCAGTTCCTTAAGGCTACGCCCGGTTTTGATTTCAATTACCTGAATTGCGTTACCGGTGTTGACTATCTAGATTATCTGGAGGTGGTCTATCATCTGACGTCGCTGGAGCGCACCCACAGCCTGGTTCTAAAGGTGCGCTGCAGCCGGGAGAAGCCGGAAGTGCCTTCTGTCGTCAGCGTGTGGTGTGGAGCTGACTTGCAGGAAAGGGAAATCTTTGACCTTCTGGGCATTACCTTCGTGGGGCACCCCAACTTGAAGCGAATCTTCATGTGGGAGGGATTCAAGGGCTACCCTCTAAGGAGGGATTACCTGTGAGCATGCCCGATCTTGTACTTCTGCACGCGCCCAGCAACTACGACTTCAGGGAAAGGCGCATAATCTATGGCCCGATAAGTGACGTCATCCCCTCGTCGCCTATCTTTGAAATGTATCCCATCGGGTTTATAAGCATTGCTGGTTACCTGGAGAAGAATGGGGTGCCAACCAGGATTGTCAATATTGCCAATCGGATGCTCAGTGAGCCTCGATTTGATGTGGAGAAATTCCTGAGTGGTCTTAATCCCAAGGCTTTCGGGGTTGACCTTCACTGGCTTCCTCATGCGCAAGGCAGTTTGGAATTAGCCCGAATCGTTAAGAATCTTCATCCGTCGATACCCATCATCTTCGGCGGACTGTCAGCCACTTTTTTCTATGAGGAACTGATTGGCTATCCGCAGGTTGATTTTGTGATACGTGGTGATTCTGCTGAAGGGCCGATACTCAAGCTCATGCGCGCTATTAAGGGAGGGGCTGGGGTGGAGGATGTGCCCAACCTAAGTTGGAAAGGTAAGGATGGTGTGGCTCATCACAATGATCTTTCCTGGGTGCCGTCGGGCCTTGACGACATCCCTCTGGATTATGGTTACCCGGTAAGGTCGGTTATCAAATATCGGTCTCTTTCTGGAGTGCTGCCGTTCAGCAATTGGATGGATTATCCTCTTACCGCCGTCTTCACCTGCCGGGGTTGCACTATGAACTGCCGCACCTGCGGCGGTTCTAGTTACGCTTTCAGGCGGATGTGCAATCGTGGGGCGGTGGCCTATCGCAGTCCGGCCCTTATAGCGGATGATATCTACAGCATCCAGCGTTATCTCCGTGGCCCGGTTTTCATAATAGGTGACATTCGCCAGTCCGGTGAAGAGTATGCTGACTCTCTCCTTCGGGCAATCAGGCGAAAGGGAGCCAAGGGACCGATTGTATTGGAACTTTTTGCCCCAGCAGGCGCCAATTTCTTCAAAAGGGTGAGGGATGCTATCCCGCACTACAATGTCCAGATATCCCCGGAGTCGCATGATGAAGAGGTACGATATGCCTTTGGGAAACGGTGGCGGAATGTGGATATTGAGGAGACTATCAAGGCGGCTCTGGAAAACGATTGCCAGAGGTTTGACCTCTTCTACATGATCGGTTTGCCGAAGCAGGGCTATCGCTCGGTGATGGATACGGTTGACTATCTCGGGCGGCTGCACAAAGAGTTCGACCACCAGGCCAGGGTGCACCCTCATATCTCGCCGCTGGCTCCGTTCATTGATCCGGGGAGCCAGGTTTTCGACCGGCCTGAGGAGTTCGGATACCGATTGTTCTGCCACACCCTGGAGCAGCATCGACAAGCGCTTCTGGCTCCGGCTTGGACGCGCACACTGAGCTACGAAACAGAATGGCTTAGCCGCAGTGAGATAGCTGACGTTACCTATGAAGCGGCGCTAGCTCTCAATGAATCGAAGAAGATGGCGGGGCTAATTAGCTCTGGAGAGGCGCAGGAAGTAGAAACCAGGATCAAGAGGGATAGGAATCTGATCAACCAGCTCGACCGCCACATAGGGGAGTATGGTGAGGCTCCTCTGGGTGGGGAGGAGGGCGCGCTGTGCTTGGCAGCCACGATTTCAAAAAGGGAGCTGGAGTGGCCAGCCCGGTCGTTTCTCCGCAGCGTGCCCAGGATACTGTGGAATCTATGTAGGAATTAGCTAGGCTTGGGCTATGGAAGTTAAGACCGAGCGTTTTGTGTTGAATATGGGACCGCAGCATCCCTCGACGCATGGAGTTTTTCGCATGCGAGTGACCCTGGATGGCGAAGTAGTGATGGATTTGGAGCCAAAGTTCGGGTATCTGCATCGGGGGATAGAGAAGCTGGCTGAGACACGCACTTATACCCAGATTATCTCTCTCACCGACCGGTTGTCCTATTTGAGTTCCATGACCAACAATCATGCTTATGTTCTGGCGGTGGAAAAGCTCGCTGGCATCACTGTGCCGGAGCGCGGCGAATATATGCGAGTGATCATGGATGAGATGATGCGTATTTCCAATCACCTGGCAGCTATAGGCTTCTTTCTGAATGATCTGGGGGCTTCCGTGTTCACTCCGCTTCTGTACATGTACCGGGAGAGGGAGAAGCTCCTGGACTTGTTTGAGATGGTCTGTGGTCAGCGCCTTCTTTACAACTATATGCGTATTGGTGGACTAAGCCACGACTTCCCCTCTGAGTTCTTGCCTGCCCTGAAGCGCTTTGTAGCAGAGATGCCTGCCTATCTAGAAGAGTATGAAGACCTTCTGGCTGAGAACGAGATTCTGCTGGCGAGGACGAAGGGGGTCGGTATTCTGCCCCGGGAACTGGCTATCAATGCTTCTATTAGTGGCCCGGTGCTGCGCTCTACCGGCGTGAAGTGGGATATCCGCAAGGCCGACCCTTACTCTGTGTACGATCGCTTTGAGTTTGATATCCCGACTGGCGAGACGGGTGACAACTACGACCGCTACTGGGTGAGGATGCAGGAGATGCGACAGAGCTTGAGGATTTTGAATCAAGCTATAGAGCAGATGCCGAAGAGTGACCAGATGAATGCTGCGGTGCCTCATTTCTTGCACCCTCCGAAGGGTGAAGCCTACGGACATGTCGAAAGCCCCCAGGGAGAGCTGGGCTTCTACCTGGTCTCGGACAACTCCATTGCACCCTACCGTCTCCACATCAGGGCGCCAACGCTTATCAATCTTACAGCTTTGCGGGAGATGGTTATCGGCTGGAAGGTGGCCGATATCGTTACTACGTTCGGCAGTATTGACGTTTGCCTGGGTGAGATAGACCGATGAATAATCTCTATCCCTTTGATAACTACTGGGCACATTTTGGGGTATTTGCCGTTGTTGTTTTGCTCTTTGTCATAGCGGGGGTGATGGCGTTCATTTATATTGAACGGCGCGGTTTCGGACTGTTTCAGATGCGGATGGGGCCTAACCGGGCTGGCCCCTGGGGACTCTTTCAGCCAATAGCCGACGCTATCAAGGTATTGTTGAAAGAGGATATTGTTCCTGATGTGGCAGACAAAGTGGTGCATTTCTTGGCGCCGGTGGTTGGTTTCTTGCCAGTACTACTGATTTTCGCCGTGGTACCTTTTCATGAAGGACACGGGCTTATTCCTGATCTAAACGTGGGTATTCTTTACGTAGTGGCCATAAGTTCGGTGGGTGTGGTGGGAGTATTCATGGCAGGATGGGCCTCAAACAATAAGTATTCGCTTATCGGTGCCATGCGAGCTATGGCGGCGATGGTAAGCTATGAAATACCGCTGGTGCTTTCGATTCTGGGTGTCGTAGCCATAGCAGGGTCGCTGTCGATGAATGGCATCGTTCAGGCACATGATATTCCGTTGTTCCTGTTGACGCCTCTGGGTTTTTTGGTTTTCCTGGCAAGTGCTATGGCAGAGATCAACCGCGGGCCTTTCGACTTGCTGGAGGCTGATTCAGAGATCGTTGCTGGCTTTCATGTTGAGTATTCGGGGATGAAGTTTGCCATGTTTTATCTGGCTGAATACGGTCATGCTTTGGCCATGTCAGCCATTGCAGCCACGCTCTTTTTCCGGGGTTGGGAAGGGCCGGGCGGGCAGTATATCGGGATTCTATGGTTTCTGGTCAAGATAGTGTTTGTGTTCGGCTTGATGATCTGGTTGAGGGTTGCCTTCCCACGGCTGCGCATTGACCAGTTGATGGGATTCGCCTGGAAGTTCCTGTTCCCACTGGCATTGATCAACCTGTTCATCATTGCTGGTGAGATGGTCGGTTTTGATGGAGATATTCCGTGGTGGATGCTGTTTGTGAACTGGGCTGTGACCATTGTCCTAGTGCTGGTGTTCTCCAGGGCCTACAGGTTGGGAGAGGGGAGAGTTGAAGTTAAAGCTTGAGCATTATGGGAAGGGGTTGGCCAAGGGGTTGGGGGTAACCTTCAGACACGTCTTGCGCCACCGTATTACCACCCAATATCCCGAAGAGAGGCTTAGCGTCTCGAAGCGGTTTCGAGGCTATCGGATGGTTTGGGATGAGGAGCGGTGTACCGGATGTGCTACCTGTGCGAAGAGCTGTCCTCAGGGCAACATCGAAATCGTAACCTCTACAAAAAGAGATGAGAACAGGTATGTAGTGGAGAAGTTCGAGGTCGATACCGGGCGCTGCATCTTCTGTGGCCTATGTGTTGAAGCCTGTCCCTACGATGCGCTATTCTACAGCCGCGAATACGAATGCAGCACTTATCGTAGGAGTGATCTAGTGTTGTCCAGGGATCAGCAAAAGCGTACAGAAGGCAAAGAGTTGAGTGCTTACTTTCACCCAGAAATTGAAGAGAATTTGCCAGCCCAGACGCTTCTGCTAGATAAGGCTGGGAGGAGGAGTCAGTCGTTATGGGACTAGATGCTGCTTTCTGGATTCTGGCGGTAGTGGGTGTAGGATCAGCAGTGGCGGTGGTATTTCTGAGGGACGTGTTTCGGGCTGCACTGTTTCTGGTTCTGGGTTTCTTTACTGTGGCCGGCATATATGTGACCCTCGACGCTGATTTTCTGGCTGCAGTGCAGGTGCTGATATATGTTGGGGCTGTGGGGATACTGCTTCTCTTCGCTATCATGTTTACCAGGGAAGCGAGGCGTGGCAGCCTGTTCAACCGGCTGAAAATGCCGGCGCTGGTGTTTGCGGCAGCGCTCCTGGGGATCATGATCTACACCATGACAGCCACTGACTGGGGGGTGGCTGCGAATCCGGGTTTGCCAGGCTTGCAAGAAAGTGGCACTGGCCTCACTGGTAGAATCGGAGAGGCGCTTTTCAGCAAGGATGGCTTTGTCCTACCCCTGGAGATTGCCGGAGTGATGCTTCTGGCAGCAGTCTTGGGGGCTATAGTCATAATGAGGGAGAAGTAGATGTCGGTAGGTTTGGAGCACTATCTAGTCCTGGCGTCAATCATCTTCTGTATCGGGTTCTATGGTGCGCTGACCAAGCGGAATACGGTAGTGATTCTGATGTGCATCGAACTGATGCTCAACGCGGCAAATATTGCTCTGGTGGCCTTCTCGAAATACCTGGCCAAGGATACGGTGTTGATCTCTGGGCAGATATTCGTCATCTTTGTCGTGGTGGTGGCTGCGGCGGAGGCGGCAGTAGGCCTGGCCATAATCATGGCTCTCTATCGCAACCGGAAGACGGTGGACTCCGACGATATTGACCTAATGAAGGGATAGAAATGTGGGTTCAGATTAAGACGGCTCCCAGTCTGATGATAGCCGAGATGTGGAAGGAGTTCTTTGAGGGAGAGGGGATCCCCACTCGCCTCCTGGTTGACCCTGAAAGCCCGACCAGTGGCGAAGCGGCTACTTATCGCATTCTTATTCCTGAGGAAAAAGACCATGTGGTGCAGGAGATTTTGAGGAAGGCCTGATGACCAACATTCCTGAGGTTGGCGTCTGGTTAATCTTCCTCTTGCCTATCCTTTCCTTTGTTATTATTGCGGCTATAATCCGCCCCTTTTTCAACCACAAAGCCCTCTATGCAGGCTACGTTACTATTGGCTCCATAGGCATATCGCTGGCTCTGGCTCTGTGGACTTTGCTTAGCGTGCATCATGAGGGAGGGGCACTATCCTTTGAACCACATGAATGGGCTATCATTGGCGACACCACCATCAGAATGGGAATCATGGTGGACTCGCTGACCGGCATCATGGTGGTAGTGGTCACCCTCTGTAGCCTTATGGTCCAGATTTACTCCCAGGGCTATATGCATGGGGATGCTGGGTATTGCCGATACTATGCTTTCATGTCACTGTTCACCGGATCCATGCTGGGCCTGGTTGTGGCCGACAATCTGATTCAACTATTCGTCTTCTGGGAACTAGTGGGGTTGTGTTCCTACCTGCTCATTGGATTCTGGTTCCACAGGCCGTCAGCGGCCGCAGCGGCGAAAAAGGCGTTCCTGGTTACCCGTGTGGGTGACTTCGGGTTGCTGGCGGCTGTCCTTTATCTCTTTTTCAAGACGGGCACTGCCGATATTGGTGTGCTGCATGGGATGGCAATAGCGGGGCTGCTGTCAACGGGTGTGCTGACATGGGCAGCGATAGGCATTTTTTCTGGGGCGGTGGGCAAGTCCGCCCAGTTCCCGCTCCACGTATGGTTACCTGATGCTATGGAAGGTCCCACGCCAGTCAGTGCCTTGATCCACTCTTCCACTATGGTGACTGCTGGTGTCTTTTTGGTGGCGCGCACCTTTCCCTTGTTTACCGGGTCGGAAACAGCTCTGACGCTGGTGGCAGCCATCGGTGGTTTTACGGCAATCTTTGCTGCTTCTATGGCTTTGGTGGCCAATGATATCAAGCGTGTACTGGCCTACTGCACTGTGAGCCAGTTGGGCTACATGGTGCTTGGTTTGGGGGTAGTGGGGCTGGTGCTGTTTCCTAAGCTGGCTCATGAGGGCGGCGATTCCCATGCTGCCTTGCATGCTGCTAATGCTGTTACCTTTCTGGCCATATTTCATCTGTTTAACCACGCCTTTGCCAAAGCTCTCCTCTTTTTGGCATCAGGAAGTGTGAATCATGCGACGGGAACCTTCGATATGCGGGAGATGGGCGGGTTACGCAGGCACATGCCCTGGACATATGTGGCCTATCTTATTGGTATGGTGAGTATAGCCGGTATCTGGCCACTAGCCTGCTTCTGGAGCAAGGATGAGATTCTACATGTGGCTTCAGACCTGGGCGATGCTCGCGCCGTCCTCTTTTACCTGGCTATGATAACGGTATTTATGACAGCTCTGTACATGTTCAGGACGGTTTTTATGACCTTCCATGGAAAGTACCGGGGCAACAAAGCTTCCGGGCACGGCGGACACGGGGGACACGGCGGTCTCCATGAGTCGCCCAAGGTGATGCTCATTCCCATGTTTATCCTGACGGCGCTGGCCATCGGCTCAGGTTGGATCAACGTCAACGGCTGGTTTGGTCGTTTCTTTGGTGAGCATATCGAACAATCCTGGCACTTCGTCTTCAGTGTATTCAATGTTTCCTCGCATGGTTATCTTCCCATTGCATCGTTCATAATAGCTCTTCTGGGGGTTGGGCTGGCCTATACAATCTATATCCGCCGACAGCCGACGGGTGAGGCAATAGGCCGATTATTTCCGGTGCCGTATAAGGTGTTTTCGCGGAAGTACTGGATGGATGAGCTTTATGAAAAGGTGTTCGTCGTTAAGGTGCTGATCAATGGTCTGTTTCGATTGTTCCAGTTGTTTGATACTTACGTCATCGATGGCCTGGTTAACGGGGTAGCCTGGGGAACATTAGCTGGCGGCCGGATTCTCAGGAAAGCCCAGACAGGACGCTTTCAGGTTTACGGCACGGTCATGCTTATCGGAATCGTGGCTATTGTGGGGTTCGTTTACCTGTTTACATAGGTGTGAAGGAATGAGAGGTATCCCAGGGATAAAAAGGGTATGAGGAGTTAAGGTTTGGAGTTTGCCGATATCCGTCCTTTGTCTCTTATTATCTTCCTGCCTGCGCTAGGGGCAATCATCATTGCCCTTTTGCGGCGGCCTGATGTTCGCACCATCAGGTGGATTGCGGCTGGCTTCACTTTTGCCAGTTTTGTTCTGGCGGCAATTGCTTATGGCCTGTTCGATAGGAGTGCGGATGCGGGGATCCAGTTTGTAGAGAAGTATTCCTGGATCTCTCAGATAAACGTTCACTACTACTTGGGCGCTGACGGCCTGAACCTCCCCATGGTGTTGCTGACCAGCTTCCTCGGCTTCATAGCTGTCCTAATATCGTGGAAGGTCACATTGAGGCCGAAGGAGTACTTCGCCTATCTATTGATTCTGGAAACCAGCATCCTGGGTGTGTTCCTCTCCCTTGATTTCCTGCTGTTCTTCCTCTTCTGGGAGATTGAGCTCATCCCGATGTACTTCCTTATCTCCCGCTGGGGCTATGGCAGAAAAGACTACTCTGCCATGAAGTACCTGATCTACACTATCTTCGGCAGCGCCATGATGCTGGCCGGGATATTGCTACTTTATTTCAAAGCATCACCGGTACTTCCTGCTGGAGCGTCGGCGTTCGACATGATAGCCTTGCGCGATGCCGGCCTTAATGCGGACCTCATACCATTCTTGTCCGTCGCTTTTGCGTTGTTACTGGTTGGCTTTGCAGTAAAACTGCCTGTTGTGCCGTTCCATACCTGGCTGCCCGATGCGCATACTGATGCGCCAACGGCGGTGAGCGTCATGCTGGCTGGTTCGCTGCTGAAGATGGGCGGCTATGGCATGATCCGGGCCTGTGTCAGCATCTTCCCGGGGGTGGCCAAAGATTTTGCCCCCGTAATCATCGTTTTTGCAGTAATTGGCGTGTTATATGGAGCGGCGATAACATTGCGGCAAACGGATCTAAAGAGGCTGATTGCCTACAGCAGCGTCAGCCACATGGGCTACGTACTATTGGGTATCTTTGCCCTGGGGCATCTCAGCCTCACCGGAGCTACCCTACAGATGTTTGCCCACGGGATAATTACTGGTCTCCTCTTTGCCATGTGTGGTCTGGTCTATGAGAAGGTTCATACCCGTCATATCCCTTCCCTCGGCGGGTTAGCCCGCAACATGCCCGTTATTGTGGTGGTTTTCACGGTGGCTGGGTTGGCTTCCTTGGGGCTACCGGGGACCGCAGGGTTTGCCGCGGAGTTCTTGACTTTCCTGGGGGCTTTTCGTAGCACTGCTGTGGAAGGCATAAGAATCTATACCATTGTGGGTCTGCTCGGCGTTGTTCTTACTGCTGGCTACATCTTGTGGATGATAGAAAAGGTCTTCTACCGTGAGCCGAAGGCGGAATATGAGCATGCCAAGGACGCCGATCTGGTGGAAAAGCTCTCTACCTTTTCTTTGGTGGTAGCGATCATGGTGGTTGGTATCTATCCCAGGGTCCTGACCGATGTCATAAGCGTCGGGACTGATACTGTGGCAAGGTTAGTGCCTTAACAGAGGCGATCTGGCGTGGGAGTAGCAAAGAGGACGTGGTGGAAATGATGGTGGCTGTGGGAGCGGTTATTGAGGACGATGAGGGGAGAATACTGCTAGTGAAGCATGTTGATGAAAAAGGTGGCTTCTGGAAGGGAAAATGGATTTGTCCCGGCGGTAAGCTGCAGTTGGGTGAAAGGATTGAAGAAGGAATCGAGAGGGAAGTGCTAGAGGAAACCAATCTGCAAATAAAGCTGGTTGCCCCGCTGGTTCCCTTTGACAGGGTAGTGAAAGAAGGGGAAGAGACAAAGTTGCACGTTGTTTACATCGATTATCTGGCCAAGCTGGTGGGAGGGGAGCTGAAGCCGGCTAGTGATGTCGGGCAGGCTATCTGGGTCCCGAAGGAACAAGTGCCAGCAATTTGGGCTGAGTTGCATGACGATACCAAGAGGTTGCTTGAAATAGCCGGTATGGTCTCGGTAGGTGGCAATTGAATTACTATCTGATGACTCCAGAGCTCATTGTGGTCGGCTTTGCCGTAGCAGTAGTTCTGCTCGACCTGTTTGTGCGCCAGAAGACCGTGCTGGCGGTTGTTAGCGTAGTCGGTCTGCTGGGGGCTTTGGGTTGCAGTGCCGCTTTGTGGCGGGAGTCGCCTGACTCTCTCTTTGGTGGCATGCTGGCAATAGACGAGCTTGCCATCTTCTTCAAGTTCATCTTTGCTGGAGCGGCTATTTTGGTTATCCTGGCTTCCAGAGACTATGTTGCTAAGTTCGCGCGGTTCCAGGGAGAGTACTATGCTCTAATTCTTCTTTCCGTGGTTGGGATGATGGTCATGGCGGCCTCCAGGGACTTGATCGCCATCTATGTTTCGCTGGAGCTGACCAGCATATCCCTCTACTCCCTGGCTGCCTTCTTGAAGGACTCCAAGTCCACGGAAGCGGGGCTGAAGTACCTGCTCCTGGGGGCGATTGCCTCTGCTATGCTCGTTTTTGGCATGGGTCTTATCTTTGGGATCAGTGGTGAGACACAACTCGGAGCTATTCGCACGGCGCTGTCGGGAATGAGTTTGGGAGATAACCCCGCGCTGCTTCTGGGACTGGTCTTTTTGATCGGCGGGTTCGGTTTCAAGATCGCTACGATCCCCTTCCAGATGTGGGTGCCCGATGTCTACGAAGGCGCCCCTACTCCGGTGACAGCTTTCCTTTCTGTGGCCAGCAAGGCAGTCGGCTTTGTGGTTATCCTGCGGGTATTCTTCGAAGCTTTTGGAGCAGAGCAGATACTTTCCGATTGGGCCATGATCTTCGCCGTCCTGGCCGCCATTTCTATGACCGTCGGCAATATAGTGGCTATCTCTCAGACCAATATCAAGCGCATGCTGGCCTACAGCAGCATCGCTCAGGCGGGTTACCTGATGGTAGGTCTGGCGGCAGTGAGCAGGCTGGCGGAGACTGGTGATACCGTCATGTTCGGTCCCACAGGACTTATGTTCTTCATCGGCTGCTATGCCGTGGCTAATCTGGGTGTCTTCTTCGCCGTGATTGCCATCTCCAACAAGGTTAAGAGTGACATGATTCAGGACTACGCAGGGGTAGGCGCCCGTGCCCCGCTTCTAGCACTGGCCTTGACTCTCTGCCTCGTCTCTCTTACTGGCCTTCCGCCCACCGCTGGATTCCTGGCGAAGTTCTACCTTTTCAATGCTGCGGTGCACCAGGGCCTGACCTGGCTGGTAGTCATCGCCGTCATTAACACAGCGATATCAGCGTACTATTACTTCAGGGTGATCAGAGTAAGCTGGTTTGTGCCACCAGCGTCGAGCGAGACCGTTCCCTCGAGTTGGCCCCTAAGGTTTGCTCTGGCTATTGCCTGTCTGGGTGTGATTGTCCTTTTCTTCCATCCGTCACCGTTGCTTGATATCTCCAGAGATGCGGCCAGGGTAATAGCTGGGCCAGTTATCCTTTTCCCCTAAGCCAGCGACAGCTTTCTGCTTGTGGTCGACAGGTTCACTTCCCTTATCAAACAAAGATGCTATAATTTGGTTGGAGGTGGAAGATGGGTAAACTGAGACATATCCTGCTTGTTTTGCTGGTTGTGGGCTTGCTAGTCAGCTCAGGCTGTCTAGGCCGTGATGGTGCGTCAAAGGCATCCAGCGGGCCTATTGACCCGAACTGGAGCCCTATCTATATCGATGAAGCGGTAGCGGATACGCTGACGACAAGCCAATTAGTGGAAAAGGTCGCGCCAACGGTAGTGTCTATTGTTACGGAGTGGGTGGATCGCGACATATTCTTCCAGCCTGTGCCGAAGAGAGGTGCTGGAAGTGGGGTTCTCATCGACCCTCATGGCTACGTTGTGACCAACAGCCATGTGGTTGAAGGTGCCAGGAATATTAAGGTGACGCTGAGCGATGGGCGGACCTTCAATGCTACAAAATGGGTGACAGACCCCTGGACTGATCTGGCAGTGGTACGGATTGATCCGGGCACGGAGAGTCTTCCCTTTGCCCATTTTCTGCGCAATTCGCTGGAGAAGCTCGAAGTGCTTGAGGATGTAGTGGCTGTTGGCAATGCTCTCGCTTTGTCGGGAGGCCCTACCTGGACAAAAGGAGTGGTAAGCAATCTGGGACGTTCTATTCGAATATCGGATGACGTCGTCCTCCATGACATTATCCAGACCGATGCCGCTATTAATCCAGGGAACAGCGGCGGGCCGCTGGTTAATCTTGCAGGCCAGGTAGTGGGCATCAATACGGCAATTGCGGCTAAGGCGGAGAACATTGGCTTTGCCATAAGCACAGATACGGCTATCCCAGTGGTGAGCAGTTTGATTAGGAGAGAACGTGTGGGTGCTGCCTGGCTTGGAGTCAGCATCCTTACGGTCACTCCGGCCTTAAAGGCCCAGTACGGGCTTTCTGTTGATTCGGGAGCGCTGGTGGTAGAAGTGGCCACTGGTGGTCCAGCAGCTGAGGCGGGGTTGAAGAGTGGCGATGTCATCGTCGGCTTTGGTGGTGTGGAAATCAAAACGAATGGCAAACTGGTAGAGGCCATCCGAAGCCGCGATCCAGGAGACACTGTGCCAATCACTTTCTGGCGTGGAAGCGAGCAGATGCAAGTGGAAGTTACGCTGGCCCAACGCCCCTCCTCCTGATGTAGCCGTGGTGCGCCTGGCTTCGCGCTGGCATCGCCTTCGGTATGTGAATGAGGGAAATCTGTTCAGATTACCGATCGGTGCGTTCGGCGCGGCGCGTTTTCTTTCTTCGGTGGGGTTTAGGTCATACAAGGCCTTTGGTGAAACACCCTATGCCATTCCTTGCTCCAATTTCTTGAATCTGCGATGCTGTGTTCTGTTTCAGACTTTCCTGGACAGCAAATTCTCTGAAGTGAAGCCGAGGGTGTGTGGAGATGCATAGGTGCAGGCCGATTTGAATTCGCGGAAACTGAAGGAATTGGAGCTTATCTTCTACCCGCGTTCCATTGCCGTGGTTGGTGCTTCCAGAGACGAGGAAGCTATAGGCTCACAGTGGCTGAAAGGACTGATTTCATGTGGTTTTGAGGGTGGACTATACCCCGTCAACCCAAAAGGCGGCGAAGTCTTCGGTTTGAAGATTTACCGTAACTTGGGGTCAATTCCAGGACCTGTAGACTTGGTCATAACGTGCATCCCCCGTGCTGCCGTGCTTGATCTCCTGAGGGATTGTGCTGACAAGGGGATAAAGGCAGCCTATTTCTTCACTGCTGGGTTCAGTGAGAGCGGCGATGCGAGGTGGGCCCTGGTGGAGGAGGAGATGGCCAGACGGGCACGACAAGGTGGTTTCAGGATCATTGGTCCCAACTGCTTCGGCGTCTATTCTCCAGAGCACGGAATACCCTATGGCCCGTTCGCTATACGGACGGCGGTGGGTAAGGTGGGTTTCATATCTCAGAGTAGTGGACATTTAGGAAAGGTTCTTGAGTTTGGGCTGATGCGCGGCGTAGGCTTTAGTAAAGCCATCAGCATAGGGAACGCCTCTGACCTGGGCGGTGCTGAAGTATTGGAGTACCTGGCCGTGGATGCCAAGACCAGCATCATCGGAGTTTATGTAGAGGGGCCGCGAGATAGCCGCCGCCTCTTAGAGGTAATGCGCGCTGCCTGCCAGGTGAAACCTGTGGTGGTATGGAAAGGCGGTAGAAGTGCCGCCGGCGCCAGGGCGGCAGCTTCTCATACTGGGGCCATGGCAGCCGCTGATGCCGTATGGTCGGCGGCGCTGAAGCAAGCAGGCGCAGTGGAGGTTGGGGGGCTGGACGAGCTGATGGATACCATCCTAGTCTTTGAGAAGCTGGGGGTACTGCCGCGCAGCAACCTTGGCGTTATCTGCGGGGTGACCGATGGGGGTGGTGGGGAAGCCGTGCTGATTTCGGACGCCTGTGCTGCCGTGGGAATTGATGTGCCAGCTTTGAGGGAAGGAACGAAGCAGGAACTGGCCAGTCTTCTGGGTGAGGTAGGCACTGTCCTGTGCAACCCGGTAGATTTGAGTCAGCGGCACAGGGATGCAGGGGTTCTCAGACAGGTTATGCAGTTGTTAGCTGCCGAGCCTCATATTGACCTCGTAGTGGTGTACCAGAATGGCGGCGTGATTCTGGACTCTTTCTCCAGTGAGGTGACCGACGCGCTGACCGGCACTATGGTGGACTTTAGCCAGAAGTGCAGCAAGCCGGTAGCGGTTGTCTTGCCATTAGGCCCGGCGGAGAGGCGACGCTTGGAAAGCGAGCACAGTCTGGCTCGGGCAGGCGTGCCAGTTTTTCCCAGCATTGAAAGGCTGGCGAAAGCCATCAGTAATGTGAATAGGTATTGGCGTTTTCGAGCACAGAACTGAGAGCGAAGAGGGATATCGCAGTATTTGGATAGACAGGCGACTTAGTGCTACTCCACGTCAGCCGCTACGGTTCCACTCTTCTTACCCCTAACGTTATATCGCGGCCATCGATGCGGTGCTTCTCTGTATAGTCGCCTTCTTGCGGCGCTTGGCATAGGAGTTGACGGGACAACGTTTCCTGCTGGATGTAATCGGACTGGTTTTGGACAGCCTGTAGGAGAGGCGGCTCTGCCTGGTAACGCGTTATGATGTAGTCGGCAATATCAAAGCCAGCACTGCGGCGCATCGTCTGCAAGCGGTGCACTACCTCCCGCGCCAGCCCTTCCTCTATGAGCTCGCTAGGGACTTCTGTAGATAGAGCCACGACATGATCACCCTCGGCGGCTAAGGAGTAACCTGGCTTATCAACTAGCTCGCTCTCGTCTTTGACAAATTCCATTCGTTTTACGTTGAGCTCCTCCAGTATTTGAGAAGCGATTCTCTCCAGCCCGTCCCGTTCACTGTTCGATCTGGTCTTGACCAGTAGCACGGGCAGAGGCTGGCGCACCTTGATACCGGCTTTGCTACGGGCGGCTCTCCCCAGGCTACAGACCTTCATGGCCAACCGCGTATTGGCATCCAGAAGTTCGTCTATCAGGGACGGGTCTGCCTGCGGGAAGGCGCAGAGGTGTACGCTTTCCTCCGCCTGTGGGTTCACCGATCGTACCAGGTTCTGATAGATTTCCTCGGCGATGAAGGGTGTGAGGGGAGCCAGGAGCTCTGACAAGGTGACCAGGCAGTGGTAAAGGGTGAAATAGGCGGACAGTTTGTCGGCATCGTTCTCGCTCTTCCAGAAGCGTCGCCGGCTCCTCCTGACGTACCAGTTGGAGAGGCGTTCCACAAATTCCTCGATCCTCCTACCGGCGTCCGCGGGATTGTAGTTGTCCAGTTCGTGGCCGACGTCGAGGATGAGCTGATTAAGTTCAGACGTGATCCATCGGTCCAGGTCAGAGGAGTATTGAGGCACCTGGGCTGTGGCCGGATCAAAGCGGTCAATGTTGGCATATAGTACGAAGAAGGAATAGGTATTCCACAGAGTGGAAAGGAAGCGCCGTGAGACCTCTGTCACCTGGTCACGGGAAAAGCGTTTCACATTGCCTGCTGGGGTGGAAGTGAACATGTACCAGCGTAAGGCATCTGCTCCTTGATTATTGATGATCGTCCACGGGTCAACCACGTTTCCTTTTGCCTTGCTCATCTTTTCGCCTTTGGCGTCCAGGATGTGTCCCAGGCAGATGACATTCTTGAAGCAAGGCTTCTTGTGCAGCAGGGTGGACAGGGCGTGCAAAGTATAGAACCAGCCTCTGGTCTGATCTACCGCCTCACAGATGTAGTCAGCCGGGAAGCTCTTGTCGAACTGCTGCTGGTTTTCAAAAGGATAGTGGAATTGGGCTACAGGCATGGCTCCTGAATCAAACCAGGCGTCCAGTACTTCAGCGACACGCTTCATCGTCCCGCCGCACTTCGAACACCGGAAGGTTATCTGGTCTACAAAGGGGCGATGCAGATCGAGAGGCTCAGCCATTCCTTTCAGGTCTGGCGGGCTCTGAAGCTCAGCGATACTGCCTATGGCTTCTGGCTGATGACATTGCTCACACCGCCAGATGGGCAAAGGAGTTCCCCAGAACCTCTCCCTGGAAAGGGCCCAGTCCACATTGTTCTCCAGCCACTCGCCGAATCGCCCGTGCTTGATGTATTCGGGATACCAGTTGATTTGCTCGTTGCCGGAGAGGAGTTCCTTCTTGAGCGCCGTTGTCTTGATGTACCACGACGGTTTGGCATAGTAGAGTAGCGGCGTATCGCACCGCCAGCAGAAGGGATAGGTGTGGGTGATTGTCTGCTGGTGGTGCAGGAGATTTTGCTGCTCCAGGTCCTTCAGGATCATGGGATCGGCTTCTTTCACAAACCTGCCGTCCCAGGGCTTATCATTAGGTATCATCTTGCCATCCAGGTCTACGCTCTGTACCATGGGCAAATCTTCCGCCTTCCCCAAGTCGTAGTCCTCTTCCCCGAAGGCAGGGGCGATGTGCACTACCCCTGTGCCATCTTCCATGGAGACGAAATCGGCGGTCACCACCCAGTTGTGCTGGAGCACCTTCCGGTCGCCGACCACGAAAGACTCCTTCGGCTCGTAGAGGCGCTCGTAGTGGAGGCCAGCCAGATCCCTGCCTGGAAACTCCGCCACTATTTCCCAGTTCCCAGCACCCAGGGCCTGGTCAAGAAGGGCCTTCGCCAGAATAAGGTTTTCTGTGATTCCCTGTGAGGTTCGCGACTGCACCAGCACGTAGTCAGCCTCAGGAGCTACAGCCAGGGCCACGTTGCCCGTCAGCGTCCAGGGAGTGGTAGTCCAGGCCAGAATAGAGGGCCTTTCCCCTTTCCACTGGCCCTTTTGAGAGTCATACCCCAGCAGGGGCAGCGCCCTGGCCTCGGCTGGCTGAAGGTCACGCCTCAGCCGGAAGCGAATGTATATTGACGGGTCTTCGACCTCCTCATAGCCCAGGGCTACCTCATGGGAGCTGAGGGAGGTGCCGCAGCGGGGGCAGTGAGGCGTCACGCGGTATCCCTGGTAGATCAAGCCCCTGTCCCAGAGCGTCTTTATGATCCACCAGCAGGACTCGATATAGCTGTTGTCGAAGGTAATGTAAGGATGATCCATGTCCAGCCAGAAACCTATGCGCTCGGTAAGCTCTATCCAACCTTTGAGGTATTTGAGAACGTTTTCACGGCAGCGGGCGTTGAACCGACCGACCCCGTACTCTTCGATTTGGGCCTTATTGCTGAACCCCAGCTCCTTTTCCACCTCCAGCTCCACCGGCAGGCCGTGGGTATCCCAGCCTGCCTTACGGAAAACGCAGAAGCCCTTCATAGTCTTGTAGCGCGGAATAACATCTTTGTATACCCGGGAGAGAACGTGATGAATACCCGGGTTACCGTTGACGGTAGGAGGCCCATCATAAAGGGTAAACTGAGGCGCGCCGCTGCGAAGCTGGGTGGTCTTCTGGAGGATACGCTGTTCCTTCCAGAAACGCAATACTCCCTTTTCTATCTCAGGAAAGCTCACCTTGCTGCTAACCGGCTTGAACATACACTCCTCTTGGCCTAATGTCATGAGTCCCCCTCCCTGGCCAGGGAAAGGGACTCATCATCAATCTAATCAACCAGGATCGTCTTTGTCAACTTCATCTTCCAGGGAAGTTGGGCTTTCTCTTTTCCATGAAAGCCGCTATCCCTTCCTTAGAGTCTTCCGTCTGGAAGTGGGCCATGGAAGCTGCCTTCTCCAGCTCCACCCCAGTATACAGATCAACCTGCATCCCCCGGTTTACCTCGTACTTAATGAACTTGGAGGCCATGAGACTTCGTTCCTTCAGCTTGTTGGCCACCGCCATGACTGTTTCCTCCAGCTTATCCGCCGGCACAGCCTTGTTTACCAAGCCCCACTGTTCCGCCTCTTTAGCTGTTAGCCAGTCACCAGTTAAGAGAAGCTCTTTTGCTTTTCTTAGCGGTATCAGCCGGGGAAGCCGTTGCGATCCGCCGCCCGTGGGGACGAGTCCGAAGGCCGCATGCTGGTCGCCTATCCGGGCATCCTCGGAGGCATAGGCCAGATCACAGGCCTCCATCACTTCGATACCGCCAGCCAGGCAAAGACCATTTACCATGGCTATCACCACCTTGTTCATGTGTTCAATGAGGTAGTTGGTATCGTGGAAGAGTTGGCCATAGGCCACTATCTCCGCTGGCTTCCCCACCAGGGTGCTTATGTGCTTCAGGTCTGCCCCGGTGCAGAAGGCCCTGCCTTTGCCAGTGATAATTATCACCTTCACTTCTGGATCCAAGTCTAGCTTCTGGAGCACATCCTGCAATTGTCTGTGGGTGTCGGGATGCAAAGCATTCAGTGAATCCGGACGGTTGATGGTAATCCTGGCTATCCCCCCTTTTTTTTCAAGAATGAGGTGTTCGTATGGCCCGTATTGCATTGATTAGCCTCCTTTAGTACCTTAGCCGGTGTCGTCTTGTTGCTCTCAGACTGTCTCTCGGGTGCGTGGGTGGCATGGCACCACGCTGAACGTTGTCGGATGAAACCAGCCAGTCTCTGAAGTAGCGGGAAACCATCCCCTTACCCGAGCTATCTACCCGGGAAATCAGGCTTCCTTTTCTCCATGAAGGCATTGAAGCCTTCTCGGATGTCTTCGGTTGAGGCGTGGGCTGCCGAAGCTCCCTTTTCCAGCAACAAACCGGTGTACAGGTCAACCTGCATCCCCCGGTTTACCAGCATCTTAATAGCTTTCGACGCCATGGGGCTTCGTTGTGCCAGCTTCTGTGCCATTTCCATGGTGGCTTCCTCAAGCTTATCAGCCGGGACCACCTTGTTTACCATCCCCAGCGCCTCTGCTTCTTTGGCTGTTACCCAGTCTCCGGTAAGCAGAAGCTCTTTGGCCTTCTTCAGCGGTATTTGCCGGGGAAGCCTTTGTGTACCGCCGCCGCCGGGGATAAGCCCGAAGCTAGCATGTTGATCGCCTAGGCGGGCATCCTCGGCCGCGATGGCAATATCGCACGCTTCGACCAGCTCGATTCCGCCAGCAAGAGCTATACCGTTCACGGCTGCTATTACCGGCTTGCTCAGGTTTTCGATCATGTTATAGGTGTCATAGAAGAGTTGACCGAAGGCAGCCAGTTCCTGCGGCTTATCATTCAGCGCCACGGCGGACTTGAGGTCCGCGCCAGCGCAAAAGGCCCGGCCAGCACCAGTGATGACCACTACACGGATTTCTGGGTCTTTTTCGCTATCCGTTAGTGCCGCCTGCAATTCCAGGTGGGTATCCATATCAATGGAATTCAGTTCCTTGGGACGATTCAGGGTGATCTTGGCTATCCCGTTCTTCTTCTCGAAGATGATGTTCTTATATTGCACCAGTTTTCTCCTCCTTCGCTGTCGTGGCGTTGGGCACACCGCGGCTGCTCCTGTGGCAGGCGGACAGTGGCAATTTTACGTTTTTCGGACGGGGAGTGTCAATTCGGGTGCAGGTACTTGACAACGTATGACGTATATGATAGAATGGCATACGTTGTGGGGTTATATTACGGCCGTTGTTTGTCTTCAGTACACGTTATGCTCAGCAGACAACGACTATGCCTCTGAGGCGTATGTGCACTAGCTTTGTGTTGAGCACGAACACTTTGTCCCATCGAGGAGGCGGTTGTGAGTGTCCAGTCACGACGGAATAAGGACTGGCTCTGCTGGACAGCCAGGGTACTCTCTTTGGGTGCTGGGGTTGGCATTTGCATATGGTTTTTGGTCCAAATCATTGCCGATAGAACCAACTCAGAGCTTCCTCTACCAGTCTCTGAGTTTCTGCCATTCTTCATGCTTACTCTCCTCTGGTACGTAGGCCCTGGTGTGATTGCCTGGTGGTGGCCTCTTGTCGGTGGTCTACTCCTTATGCTTCAGTCTGGCCTTGTCATTGTCCTCATTGCCTTCAACTACTCTGAGCTAGATGGGACAGGTGCTCTCCCAATATCACTCCTCGTAGCATTGTTCGCTGGTGGTGCCCTGCATCTGGTAGCATGGTGGAGGGATAGACGAAAGAAAGCCGAGATCAGGACAGCGTGAGCTGTCTTCTGAGCTGTCCTAGTGGCGCATAACAACCGAGATTCTTCTCCCGCCTCAGGCGGGCGGATCAGAATGACACCTATGGACGCTGTCACGCTGATCCTTCCTGAAGGGATGGATCAGGGTCTTGTGTTAAGGAGCACTAGCCGAAGCGCTCGCTGAAGAGGCGTTTCTGGACGATGTCGCGGACTGCGGTCAGGGCTGGTGAGGTGGGGATCTCAGTCAACGGTTTCCCCAGGAGGTCGTGGTAAGCGATGTTCTCATCGTAAGGGATGTAGCCGAAAACAGGCAGGCCTGTTTCCTGGGTGAATTGTTGTAATAGTGCCTCGCTGCCCTGCACCCTGTTGAAGACCAGGCCCATTTTCTCACATTGTATCACGCCGTCGTTCTGCACCATTCCTTTTATCAGGGCTGCGGTGCGCAGGCCTCTGGATGTGGCGTCGCTGACGATGACCAGGGTATCCACGCGGCGCATGACTTGCCTGTTCAGTTGCTCCAGGCCGGCCTCCCCATCAACGATGATGGTATCGAAACTGCGAGAGAGGGTTTCTATGGCCCCGCGCAGGAGGTCATTGACCGGGCAGAAGCTGAAGCCAGGCTAGCCCAGTGGGAAGATGCCGTA
>VGOE01000020.1 GCA_016876035.1 Chloroflexota bacterium | reverse complement strand
CGACTCACTTAACGCAGCCACTCTTCAGGCAGAACACGGGTTAGCCAACCTAGCATCCAACAGGGGAGCTCTGAAAAGCCTAACAAACTGGCCATGGATTAGTGCCATGTTGAACGCTACATAGAATAATATTCTATTATCCAACAGTGTTCGGAGTGTTGGCAGTAAGAATGTCGAGAGTATAGAGTATAGATAATAAGGAGGGTTCTCAGCATGGGTAAATTGGATGGTAAGGTAGCTCTCATCACAGGGGCTGGATCGGGAATCGGGCGCGCCACAGCGCTCCTTTTTGCCAAAGAGGGAGCCAAAGTCGTGGTGGCTGATTATGTGCCTCAAGGCGGGCATGAGACAGTGAAAATGATAGAAGAGGCTGGGGGGCAAGCTGTTTTCGTGGAAGTGAATGTGTCCAGGTCTGCCGATGTGCAGAAGATGATCAAGCTGGCCCTGGACACCTTCGGGCGGCTGGATATCCTGTTCAACAATGCGGGGATCCAGGGCAACTTCGCCATGACTGTCGACACGCCAGAGGAGACATGGGATAACATCATGGCTACTAATCTGAAGGGGGTCTTCCTGGGTTCGAAGTATGCTATCCCCATAATGATAAAACAGGGTGGCGGCATCATCATCAATACCGCCTCCACTGCGGGCATAATTGGCCTGCCCGGTTTGCCGGCCTACGGCGCATCCAAGGCAGGGGTCATCCAGTTGACCAAGACCATGGCCCTGGAGTATGCGGACAAGAACATCAGGGTCAACTGCATTTGCCCCGGTGGCATACAGACTCCGATATGGGCCTCCTCCGATGCCGACCATCCGCCGCTATTCCGACAGCCGCCAGCCATGGGGAGATTCGCGCAACCGGAGGAAGTGGCTAAGGTGGCGCTGTACCTTGCTTCTGACGACTCGTCTTACGTCACCGGCACGTCGGCAGTGGTTGACGGTGGCTGGACAACCGGCCTAACCAAGTTCACGCCAAAGAAGGAAGCATAGCTGCTGGGTGACGGGGCACATCAGTCTGGCATCGAGAGAAGAAACCTTAGGGCAGGTTCAGCCCCTGTTGGGAAAAACGGAACGGGGGGGCAGGTCCACGACCTGACCCCAACCGGCCAATTGACTGGAACAGTTCATCCTCAATGAGCTTCATGTGCTTGTTAGCGTGGGACATGTCGGGCTCGTGCTTGCTCGCTCTGACCCTGATTTCAAAGCGCTGCGTCTGACAACTACCACTATCAAGAAGAGTTGAACCTATCCCAAAGCTTCAGCTCACCACACTACTTGGTTCTAGTCGATGGCTCCGATTTCTTGAAACCTGAAGTTGCCTTTTAGGACGGCGAACATTGTATAATTGCCTCACCAGTGGTGAGAATTTCGATAATCAAAGAAGCAAAGAGGCTTGGAGGCGAAGGAAATTGACTAATAAGCAAAGGCTGAAGGCATTGGTGGTCTATTACTCAGGTACTGGGAACACGAAGAAGGTCGCCGATACTATACATAATAGTCTCATCGACGAGAAAGTGGAGTCACTCCTGCTCAGGGTACAAGATGCTTCAGAACAGGAACTGTACGACTACGACCTGGTCTTTCTTGGATCACCGTCGATCGAATTCTTGCCCGCAGAGCCAGTGATGCGCTTCATCAAAGACAAGCTGAAATTGCACAGGGAGAGAGGCGACATCAAGCTATGTGCGCCCAAGATACCCGGCAAAACCGCTGTCGTATTCTGTACATACTCTGGCCCCCATACTGGGATAAGCGAAGCTACTACTGCGGGCAAGTACATGAGGCAGTTCTTTGAGCACCTTGGCTTCGATGTGGCTGACGAATGGTATGTAGTGGGGCAGTTTCGAAATTGGGAGGAAGGTAATACTATGGGGAGACTGGGCGATATAAGAGGCCGTCCCAATGAAGCGGATCTGGCGAGAGTGCGCAGCGATGTCTCAAAACTGGTTAAGGCCATATTGGCTCGGTCGCGGTAACTCGCTTCACACCGCCAGCAAACTCCGCACGGTTTCAGGCTTCTGCCAAGGGAGGCTTTCCGACAGGTCCTACGACCAAAGTAACACTTGAAGACGCTGAGACAACCAAACCCAAAGGATGATCGCTAGTCGGTTGCTAGGCTGAGAGCAACTTCCGTAGCTCGGGATGAGGGTACGGCGACCAAGGATTAGAGGAGAATGGATGAGATATGACCACAAAGTACAGCAACATGGCTGAATACTTTGACTATAGAGGAAGGCGGTTCGCGGAAAAATGTACCAACTGCGGAGATTGCCTGGAGGTCTGCCCCCTCTTCCCGCTAACAAAATTTGCTCATAAGGGCCCACAAGCCATCATCGAAAAAATCACAGGCTTGCTGAGGGGAGGCGAGGTTTCTGAGGAAGCCTATGATATGCTGTGCAGTTGCAGCGGGGCGTGCGGCCTTTGCGCCAAAGCCTGCCCGGAGAAATTGATCCCTTACTCCGCCTTCATGTCTGCCTTGGTCAAGGTACACAAGGCAGGCAGGAAAGCACATCCTCTCAACTATCAGTATATGCCCGGACACCGCTACAACTTTGCCCACGTTTTTTCTGCCTTACAGATCAAGCCGTCAGAGACACGCTGGATAAAGAAGGTCCCGGATAACCCCAACCCTGTAGATGTGGTTTTCTTTACCGGCTGCTCTCCCATGGGTACACCCCACACGCTCCTGGAGACGGTAGATATCCTGGACAGGATGGGGATAGACTTCGTTGCTTTAGCAGGTGGCGACCTCTGCTGCGGAACGGCTGCCATGTTATGGGGGGATGCGGAGGCCGCGCAGCAAATGGGGCAGAATTTCGTCTCTGCCATCGCTGCTTTCCGACCCAAGAAAGCTGTGTTCTTCTGCACCGGCTGTCATTTGACATGCCTGGGAACGCTGCCGCGGTTTATGTCTGTTCCTTTCCTATCATATGAGCTATCTCAGTTTCTCGTGGAAAACCTGGATAGAATACCCTTCAAGCGCAGGATCGATAAGGTAGTCACGATGCACGATAGCTGTAGCGTGGCTCGTTTGGGAACCTTTGAACTGCAGCGCCAGCTTCTTCGAGCTATCCCTGGCATCACTCTTGTCGAGATGGAACACAATAGGGATGATGCTTTATGCTGCGGAGGCACTGCCAAGACGATGCGTCCTGAGATAACTGGCCCCATGCGCCGTGCCCCGCTGGAGGAAGCTAAGGCCACTGGTGCTGAAATCATGGCTACCAGCTGCACAGGGTGCATCGCGAGCTTTACACCCCTTGAAGACGAATATCCTTTTGAAGTCCGGAGCTACATCAACCTGCTGGCCGAGGCCGTGGGAGTGACACACGAAAACAGGTTCAGCAAATATGCCAAGTCTCGAAACGCCGCCGGGGTAATAGCTGAGGCTCGTGACTACATTGCGGCCAGTGACTTCACGACGGAGGAACTGAAGCGCATCCTGCCCGATTATCTAAACCGCTTCTGTCCCAAAGACGTCGGTGATTCTCGTCATCTTGAGCAGGCAAACCGACCTGAAAGTCCGTTCCGGTAGCCCTCGGTGCCTGTTGGGCGCCTAACCCGACGCCTGGCGTCGCGATACCAGAGCCATTCGAGGAAAGAAATGCAAGGTGCTGAGGCCAGGACATGGTAGCCATATATTCAAGTTGAGTTTGGAGTGTTATAATTACGGCAAGAACCTGTTCTGATAGCATTTCCTGGTCAATCGCCGACGTACAAGTGACGGAACAGGGAGGCAATCATGAAAATCCTGATCATAGAAGACAACGCCGAAATTGTGGAATCCGTCCGGTTTTGCTTTGCGCGGAGATGGCCCGGGGTTGAAGTGATCTCTGCTTCCACTGGAGGGAGTGGCTTGCAGGTAGCCAAAGTAGAGTTGCCAGACTTTATCATCCTGGACCTCGGTCTGCCTGACAGGGATGGCCTCGACATACTGCCAGAAATACGCAGCTTTTCCAACGCCCCCCTCATCATTCTCACCGCAAGGGGGGACGAGTCCGATAAGGTCAGGGGACTGGAACTGGGAGCTGACGACTACGTCGTCAAGCCTTTTTCACCCAGCGAATTTCTGTCTCGGGTACGAGCCGTGCTTCGCCGTTCCCACGTGCCTGTACCGGCATCTGATACGACGACCTCGCCCCGTAGGAGGCTGACAATCGACTACCGTACCCAACGGGTGTTCATTGACGGCAAACCAGTGCCCCTAGCACCGAGTGCCTATAGGCTGCTATATCACCTGGCAAGCAACGAAGGAAAGCTTCTGTCTGAGCAAACGCTTCTGGAAAACCTGCTGGGAAAGAACGATCTAGCAGAAACCGACTATATCAAGGTATATATTACTCACCTCAGGGATAAGCTGGAGATTGACCCGAAGAAGCCAAAGATGATCGTCGGGGAGCCAGGGTCGGGCTACAAGTTCGTGAGCCAGGAATAGTGCCTCGTAGCATGAGACCCTTCACTACCCCTTAGCTCAGGCTGTCCGAAAACTGAAGGAGCCAAAGCTAAAGAACTAGCTGGTCCAAAGCTAGACCACAGGCTTTTCGTACAGCCTCGGATCAGGGCTTCGGCTCAGGGCAGTAGTGTCCACAGGTGTCATTCTGATCCGCCGCAGGTGGAGAAGAATCTCGGTTGTTACGGGGAACTATAATCTTGCCAAGCCGGAAAGTCGAACACTAAGAAACCTGGTGACTGTCCGTCCGTTACTTTCGTGTGTCCCGGAATCGGGCCTAAACTGTCGGTCTTGGTTCTGCTTCATCTGTACTCAAGTGGGTAACTTTGCCGGGCTCTCCCCAAAAGGGGTAACACCGAATTCTTAGGCCTATCCTGTAATGGCTTCTTCGGCAGGAAGGAGCTTTGCAAACAGCTACAGCAATAAGTCGGGGGATACAACAAGGCAAGCCCTGTGGCGACATCACAGTATTTGTGACGTAACTGTGAGTTTTTCCAAATAATTGTGACATCTTCATGACTGAAGTAGTACAGGATTAGAAGGTAGCAAAGTGATCGAAGTTGTCGTTCAGTTGCATCGAACAAAACATCTGTTACGATCACAATCTGTCAAGAAGAGGCGGGCCTGAAACTATGGACAAAGATAGACGATTGACTACAGGCGACGTCATGAAATACTGCCATGTGAGCAGGTCTACGGTTCTGAAGTGGGTCAAGATTGGCAGCCTCAAAGCGTATCTTCATCCGGGTGGACAGTATCGCATTACCCAGAGCGCTCTCATGGATTTCCTTAGAGCTAACGATATGCCTGTAGATAAGGAGTTGCTGGAGAGGTAACAGAGAAAAGAACGCTGGACGGCAGTGTATAGCTTTGCGACAGGAGATCCGCAAAACAATGCGGTAGTTCTGGGTTCGTTATAGTGTGCCAATCTTTCGACCCGGTAGTCCGGAGCACGGTTTTGACAAGGGGCAAAGAGTGAGGAGGAAGAATCATGAGGAGGACTAGCAAGGCGGCCACAGAAGCAACAGCCCACGTTGGGCAGAGGGAGAAGTTCCTCAGTGTGATGTGCCGAAGCACGGCTGACGGATTGATTGCGACCGATAGTAAACGAGTAGTAACCTTCCTGAATCAGGCTGCACAGGCGCTGACCGGATGGAGGGAGGAGGAGGCTCTCGGCAGATACTTGACCCAGGTATTTGACATCACGGATGAAGAAAAACGCAACTTGACAGAGAGCCTACTGACGAAGGCACTCAGAGAAGGTGCCGTCGCCAGCGTGCCAGGTGGCACGACGCTCCTTACCAGGGATGGCACTGCGCGCCGTATTTTCGGGGACATCGTACCTGTGTCAAGTGGCAGGGGAGGGATCGCCGGCATCGTGGTGGTCTTCCGGAGTATCGCCGATGACCAAGGGGTAGCGGAGGAACTGCAAAGGTCAGAAGAAAGATACAGGCTGCTCTTCGACAACTACGGTGATCCGATCACTGTTTACAGCATAGATGGCACCCTCCTCATGGTGAACTCCGTTGGAGTCAAGAACCTGGGAGGAAAACCGGAAGACTTTGTTGGCAAGTCAATATACGATCTGCATCCTGAACAGGCCTCCGGTTACGCGGAGGGATTTCGCCAGATAGCTATGTCAGGAAAAGCTATTCATTTTGAGAGTGAGGTGGAGATACCTTCGGGCAGACGCTGGTTTTGGTCAATTCTTCAACCTGTCAGAGACAAGAGCGGCAAGGTCTATGCGGTGCAAATCGTTTCTCATGATATCACGGAGCGCAAGCAAGCGGAGGAAAGGCTGTGGAAATCAGAGGAAAGACTACGGCTTATGCTTGAGAGTGCAATGGACGGGATAACGGTTGCTGACCCGCAGGGTATTATTACTGATGTTAATCAAAGAGTGGTGGAAATACATGGGTTCAGCACCAAAGAAGAAATTCTGGGGAAAAACACTAGCGAATTAATTGCACCGCGTGACCGCCAGAAGGCACTGGCAGTGTGGCAGGAAGGCACCTCACAAGGGGCGGTAAGGTACGAATGCTCAGTATTGCGTGCAGATAAGTCTGAGCTTCCAGTGGAAATAAGCGCTGGTGCGCTGAGGGATAGGCAAGGTCATGTGATTGGCTACGTCGGCATCACACGCGACGTCAGCGATCGCAAGCGGGTTGAAGATGCGCTGAGAGAGAGTGAGCAGCGATACCGCTTGCTGGCTGAGAATGTGACCGATGTTATTACCAGTACCGGCATGAACGGACAGCCAGTTTACATCAGCCCTTCTATCACGCGCCTGCTGGGCTACAGCGTCGAAGAAGCTATGGATCACCCGCCGGAACAATCCCTGACGCCTGCTTCTGCCAAAATGGCTAGGGAGTGGCTGGCGAAGGTTCTGGCGGGTGACGCCGATGAAGAGAGCCCGCAATCTAGGCGGCGTCCCGTGGAGCTTGAGTTCTATCGCAAGGATGGCTCCACAGTCTGGGCGGAAACCTCCTCATCTATCGTCCGTGACTCGCATGGGCAACCGCTGGAAGTTGTCAGCGTTCTGCGTGACATCAGCGAGCGCAAGCAGGCAGAACACCTGTTCCGCACTTTGTTTGGCAGTTCTCCGACCGGCGCCTACATTGCACAGCACGGGAAATTTCAGATGGCTAACCACCAGTTCGAGGAACTGACAGGATACACAGAGGAAGAGCTGCGCGGTATGCACCCTCTGAACCTCGTCTTGCCAGACGATAGGAGTATGGTGAGAGAAAACGCTATAAAGATGCTTAAGGGACAGCTTTCTCCTATGTATGAATTCCGACTGGTCAACAAGGATGGCCAGATCAGATGGCTGCTGGAAAAGGCCACAAGCATTCAATATCAGGGTCAAAGAGCAACTCTGGGAGTCTTGATGGACATCACCGAGCGGAAGCAGGCAGAACAGAAGATACAGGAGACTTGTGAAGAAGAAAGAAAGCTGCGGTCTGAATTGCAAGCTGAGATAAAGAAAAGGGTTGATTTCACCAGAGGCTTGGTACACGAGCTGAAAACACCACTCACCTCGGTGATTGCTTCAAGTGAGCTGCTGGCGTCAGAGCTTCCAGAAGGGCCGCTGCTCAGGATGGCCAGGAACATCAGCCGCAGCGCCGATAACCTGAACAAGAGAGTCGACGAACTTCTCGACGTTGCACGAGGAGAGATGGGTATGCTGCAACTGAGTCTCACCACCGTAGACCCGCTGCCATTGCTACAGGAGCTAGCCGACGAAATGAGCCCCGTGGCTTCGAATCGGCAGCAGTCTCTGGTTTTGGATCTGCCCCCCTTTCTGCCACCAGTGTCGGCTGATGCAGACCGCCTGCGGCAGGTGGTGCTCAATCTCCTGGGCAACGCTTGCAAATTCACCGGTGAGAGAGGAAAGATCACGTTAAGGGGCAGAGGGAAAGGTGACAAGCTTGTAGTGGAGGTAGAGGACACAGGGCCCGGGATAGGCGAGGAGGAGCAGCAGCAGTTGTTCACTCCTTATTACCGGGTGGAAGGGAATGGGAAGCGTTTCAGGGGGTTGGGTCTGGGACTGGCCTTATGCAAGACCCTTGTGGAGCTCCATGGGGGACAGATATGGGTCAATAGCAAGAAAGGAGCGGGAAGCACCTTTGGCTTTTCTGTGCCTCTGGTAGAGGTGGCTCAGTTGAACGAGGCTAGGTAGTGCTTAGCCGTTGTTGGTATCTGACTGGCCTCGTGGCTACAGCACAACCGAGCGATTATTTGACAGCGTTTGGTCAATTTTAAGGGAATCTGTCCTTGCGGCACTGCGGCCGAGTTAGACGCAAAGAAGGTGGAATTGAATTCTGATCATTGAAGACAGTCCTGACATGGCCGAATCCCTCCGCTTCATCTTTCAAGCCAGGTGGTCAGGGGTCGAATTGATTTCTGCCTCACAGGGCGAAATAGGTTATTATTGTCGAAAGCACTTGCAGGCACAGCAAAGTAAATGTCAGAGGCAAAGAGCTTGACCTGCTATGCGCATCCATGGGAGGTGATCTATGACCTACAAGAACATCCTACTCAATAAAGAAAACTACGTATCCACCGTCACCCTTAACAAGCCCGAGAGACACAACGCTATGGATGCGGCTTCCCTGAGGGAGTTTAGCCAGTGTATAGATGAGTTAACCAATGATGACGAGACCAGAGCTATAATCATCACGGGATCAGGACGGTTTTTCTGCCCTGGTATGGACCTCGGAGCTGTTGCTCAGGCAGTGGACGACCCAATGTCCATAGACATGGGCCGATCGACCCTTCTTCAGCCCTTCGGGCTGGCTCAGGTGGTACCCACATGCCTTCGCGCTTGCTATAAGCCCACCATAGCTGCTGTCAATGGTGCCGTCGCCGGCATGGGTCTGGCTATGATCTGTCATTGTGACTATCGCATTGCCTCGGAGCAGGCCACCTTCACACCCGGCTTCATCAGTCTAGGCATGGCAGCAGAACTGGGACTCACCTATATTCTACCGCGCCTCATGCCCCTACCTGTGGCCCTTGAGTTTCTGAGCACCGGAGAGAGAAAGGATGCCGGGTGGGCAGAGAGGTTTGGATTAGTGAGAGAGGTAGTGCCTCCCGAGGGCCTGATGCCGGCAGCTCAGACACTGGCCGGTAAGCTGGCTAAGATGCCACCGCTAGCCTTGCAGACGCTAAAGCAACTAATCTATCAGGCCCTGGAGACCAACTTCGATGTGCAGCTTCGCACTGAGGGCCACGCTTCATCCATCCTTACTCAAACCGAGGATTACAAGGAGGGAGTGCTTTCCTTTTTGGAAAAGAGGCCGCCGGTTTTCAGGGGCAGATAAGCTGCTGGGCTCGACATACAATTCTATGCTCAGCTGAAGGCAGAGACGTCTCCGGCACTGGAAGCCGTGAATGGCATCCATCAGATACCGGTCTACAGAATCCATCCGCTGTCACCCATCTGAAAACGAGCACTGGTACTCAATTCTATTGATTGCCGTCACCGTACTGAGGCATAGACCCTTTTTGCCCGCGGCAGATCAGGGTCACAACATAGGCCTGACTACCTGAGCGCAGAGAAGAATCTCATTCCCCTGATTTCAGCAAGAAAGCACTGGTCTTCTGCTCTGGACGATTCATGCCGAGACATGACGGGCCGATCCTTAATCGCAGTCTTGATTAACCGGCCTGCTCCAGATAATCTAGTACCCAGCTTTATAAGGGAGGCAAGCAAGATATGAAAAAGGAACTGATGGACATCCTGGTCTGTCCGGTGTGCAGAGGGGACCTGGAGCTCGCTGTTGAAAAGGAGAACGGGAAGGAGGTAATCACTGGCTCACTCCACTGCGTCAAGTGCAACCTGCGGTATCCTATTGTGGACGCTATCCCCAATCTCCTTCCACCAGAGCTGAGGGGTTAACGAAGCCCCTTCTTGGGGAAATAGGTCACGGCGCTGTGCGGGGACTCCCACACCTGAACGCTATACAGGGAGACTCCGGCTTCCTTCAGTCGAACCTGAAGCTCACTACAGATGGTAGAGGCGATATTTTCTGAGGAGGGGTTGATCCTGTCAAAAGGGGGCATATCATTGAGGCAGGTATGGTCAAAGCGGCTCACTATCTCGCCTAGCTGGCGCCTCAGTTTGGTAAAGTCGTACGCCATGCCGACCTCATCTGTTTCCCCTGCCCTCACATTTACCACCACCTGAAAGCGGTGCCCGTGAACCTTCTCGCACTTGCCTTGATAACCTCTCAAGTAATGCGCCGCGTCAAAGTGCTCCCGAACTGAAACCTCATACATCATTGGCCTCCTGGTTCCATTTTGTCACTCTCCTCAAACTTCCCAATCTTTGCGTCATTTCCTGAACTGTCAACCCGCTCACCGGATGTACCAGGTCAGAAGCAATTTCGTCCAGGGGTATCAGCACAAAGGCCCGTTCCTGTAACCGTGGGTGAGGAACGGTCAAGCCGGGTGAGTTTATGACTTGCTCGCCGTAGAAAAGGATGTCGATATCTATGGGACGGGGAGCATTGAGGAAACTTGGAATGCGGCCCAACGCCGCCTCAATTTTTTTGGAAACGAATAGTAGCTCCTCTGCCGTAAGAGTGGTTGTTAACTGACAGGCGGCATTAAGAAAAGGTGGCTGATCGAGATAGCCCACAGGCTCAGTCTGGTAAAGCGAAGAAAGCTTCTCTATCTGGCCCCACTGCGACAACAGCTCCACGGCCCTCAGCAGGTTGCCTTGACGATCGCCCAGGTTAGCTCCCAGGCCGAGGTAGACCTTTACAGGCCCAGGTTTCGGTCTTTCGGTTAACATTTTCCTCTGATGATGACATCACTCATTCGGCATACCCTGGCCATTTGAGGCACATCGTGCACCCGAACGATATCTGCTCCCTTAGCTATGCTGATGGCTATGGTAGCTGCCGTCCCCTCGAGGCGCTGGTCGGGGGGCAGATCGAGCACCAAGCCGATCATCGACTTCCGCGAGGTGCCTATGAGGATAGGCCTGCCCAAGCACTTAAGCTCATCCAGTCGGCGGACGATTTCCAGGTTCTGTTCCAGCGTCTTGCCGAAACCCACGCCGGGGTCAATGATAATGTTTTCCCGAGCAACGCCCCGTTCCATGGCCAGCGTCATGCCTTTCCTCAGGCCGGAAATGACTTCTGTCATGATGTCCTGGGTGCTGGCGTCACGCTGGTTGCTCATCAGTATGATGGGCACCCCCCACTCCGCCGCTAGGTCAGCCAGCCGAGGATCGTGTTTCAGCCCCCAGATATCGTTTATCATCCGTGCCCCCGCAGATAGCGCCCGTTTGGCTACCTCCCATTTGTAGGTATCAATGCTTAAGGGCAGGGATACCTCGCTGGCCAGTCTCTCGATTACTGGAATCACTCGCATCAGCTCTTCGTCCACGGACACAGGTTCTGACTTGGGACGGGTGGACTCCCCTCCGATGTCCAGGATATCGGCTCCCTCAGCGGCAAACCGCTTCCCCTGGGCTACGGCAGCTTCGATATCATGGCCCAGCCCGTCACCAGAGAAGGAGTCCGGGGTAACATTGATGACACCCATGATATAGGTGCGCTCGCCCCACCTGAACTCTCTATTGGCACAACAAGTGATGCCTAGAACACGGCTATCCATGTCTTACACCCATGGCCCCTGTCCAAAATACCGGCCGCCATACTTTTGTTCCTTATACTGTCCCGGTGATTCAGAAGCAATCTGGACGGTGTTTATCGGCTTCTCGATACCGAGGATCAGCCTGAGGCGGGGCACCCCGAGCGCACGCCCCGATCCAGGTATCGGTCGCAGCAGTCTAACGCAGCATCAACTGACCACCGTCCACCATGATGGTATGGCCGGTGATATAGTCGGAGTCCGGACTGGCCAGGAACACTATTACTCGCCCAATGTCCTTCTGGCAATCGCCAATGCGGCCCAGCGGGTTCATCATCAACATGAAGTCCATCATGCCTGGCTTCGTCTCGACGTGCTCCATGAAGCGGGGAGAATCGGCCCAGGGGCAAATGACGTTCACATTAATCTTATACTTGCCCCATTCATGACAGGCTACTCTGGTCAGTGCCCGAATGCCCTCCTTGGCCGCGGCATAGGCTGCCCACCCCGCAGCGCCTTCCGTGCCAGCGCCGGAGGCGACGTTGATGATCTTGCCGCCGCGTTGCTTCATGTACGGGAAGCACTCCTGCATGAAGTAGAAAGTCCCCATCAACCCCGACCCCAGGGCGAGGGCCATATCCTCATCCGTGGTCTCCTCTAAGGGGACGTCATTCCTCATGGACTGTGCTGCGTTGACCAGGATATCCACTGTGCCGAACTCCTTCACCGCCGCTGCCACCGTGGCCTTGACCTGATCGCGGCGGCTGGTGTCACAGGTTACTGGCAGTGCCCTGCCGCCGAAGGCCTCGATCTCCTTGGCCACCCGAACGACCTTCTCCAACGTCCTCTGGGCCACCACCACTGCGGCACCCTCCCTGGCCAACTCCAGGGCAGCCCCCCGCCCGATGCCCTGCCCACCCGCGGTGACAATGGCCACCTTACCGTCCAGCTTACCCATATTTGTTCAACCTCCTTTTCCATTAGCCTGCCAGGATTCTGATTTCTTCAACCTATTTGCTACTCCAGGCCCACCTTGTTCATGGCACAAGACAGGATTTTGCGGTGGGCACACCTCACCCAACCTTGAGACTTCGGATCTTCAATGCTCTAAAGAAGTTGGGTGCGTATATCACATCATCGTCATTGCGACCCATGTTGTCAAATGCGGTGTGTGCGGTGTCCGGGACATGGTAACTGCTCCAGGAGCCCAGGACAGCGGAGGCTTTCCCCGCATCACGGGGACGACAGACCGTATCTCATCATTGATGTCTGGGAGTTGTGTCTTGAGCCAAGAGAAGGACGACGTGCCAAATCCTCAAGAAGAGGTTGTTTAGTAATGGCACTACTCCGAAGATACGGCGTGACTGAGTGAGTGCAGCCTTTTTCTGCGATTGCGGTTTTTCCAAGGAAGGACAAGCAATCTGGTGAGGTGATACCCCACCACCCTGGGATTGCCGCGCCCGCCTGCGGCGGGCTCGCAATGACGCATGCAAATCCGGCACTTATCATCTCTGTGAAAATAGAATCCTTGTCCTCCGTGGTGCCCCGATGCAATCCGAGGCATGGCGAATTGCTACGAAGATCCACCGCTTTCATGTTTTGTGGTGCTGGTTGCAAGCCAGCACGGGTGATTGTGGGCGAAGCGAGGAATAACATGAAGGCGTTGATAAACGATCTTTTGAGAGGGTAGCCAAACGGTGGCCTCTTGAACCATAAAAGATTATGAGAGAATCACCGTGCTGGCTCTGTGGCAGATTCTAAAGGAAAGCCCCACCCTCAGAGGCGGGGCTTTCCATCGCTCCTGTGCTCCTTCGTCAGGGGTGAATCCTGAGTCTTTCTATGCTGTCCGGCGTCTATTTCTGAAAGCTACTATCCAGATCAGGGCACCGGCAAAAGCAACCGCCATGAGTGCCGCGCCCCAAATACCTATGGTGGGGACAACAGGCGGATGCCGCTCCACTTCCTGGTTTCCGAATTTCACCTCGGCGGTCTGGTTGGCGATCACGGTGGCGACCTTCTGGTAAGGCGGGCTGCCCGGATCCGTATGTTTCCAGCCCATCGGCAGGCTTGTCTCCACAATGGAGTAGGCACCTGTGGCGATACCGTTAAGGACGATCCGACCTGTGCCATCGGTCACCTGATCTATGAAGACCTGCGGTCCAGTGACGTTAAAATGCCAACCCGACAAATACGGCTCCCCAACATCCCAACCCCCATCTCCATCCAGGTCATTGTATTTGTAGATTATCAGGTTCCCTGTTTCCCCTGTTGTCGGGGCAATCATGTTCGCCGTGGTGGCGCTGGCTGTCCGCGCATGCTCCATTTCCTGTGGACCCTCGCTGTTATGAAAATAGCCGTTCTCTGGATGCTCGCCCACTCCTACCCCGTAGGCGGCGTAGGCAATGAGGAAGCCGCCTACCATGTGCGCCGGGTTCACGGTATAAGTCACTGGCACATCAACCGTCCACGGAGTAGCAGAGGTTACTAGAGGAACATCCGGGGTAGCCCCACCAAAGCCAGCCACATTGACCGTAATACCGTCGGGTAGAACAACTTTGACCTGTCCACTCTGAAAATTGTAACCCACCTGCCCGACTCCTAAGGTGCCGAAGGAGAGGGTTACCTTGTACTTCACCACATCGCCGCTGCTGACCATGGCTGGGGGTATGATCTGCTCCCCAGGCATCTTGTAGGCACTAAGGCCGATGGCTACCGAAGCCGTATTGGCATTGGGGGGCGATATATGAGCCCCAGCCTCCCCTGGATTCAGCACGTTCAGCGCTGCCAGAGGTGCCATGACCAGGGAGAGAGCTACCAGTATGAAGATGAAGCTCCACCTGCTGTGACGAATGCACTGGGATGAATTCCTGAACATGACTCACCTCCCTCCTTCATACCGCCCGCTGCCGGCCAGGATTTTCACTGCCGGCAGGGCAAAAGCAGACAGCCATTGACGGTGAAGCCCTGCCGTCAAAGGCGGGGCTTCACCTCTCCTTCTTTATTGCCAGGCTATACTGTCTGGCGTCTCCTTCTTAGAGCTACTACCCAGATCAGGGCGCCGGCAAAAGCAGCCGCCATGAGCGCCGCACCCCAAATGCCTATAGTCGGCACCAGAGGCGGATGTTCCACCTGCTCCACATTGCCAAAGTAGAGGATCACCAGGTCATTGCTGATCAGGTCAGCAAATTGCGGGTTGTCCGTAGTGCACAGCCAACTGGCCTTGAGCGTCTCGGTCACCTTATAGATGTCCGGATTGGTGATGTTGATGATTATCCAGCCATCGGAACCGGTGATGCGCTTGCCTATGCCGCTGATAGTGAACTCCCAACCTCCCAGGCCAACCTCACCCGCGTCGGGCACACCGTTGCCGTTGAGGTCGTTGAACTTGTAGATCTTCAAGGTCTTCTTGACGTATCTATTGCCAAAGTTAACCTGGGCACTGGCACCAGCGGGCACCGTACCTAGTTGCGGATTAAGGGTAGTGCACTGCCAGTCAGGCTGTAGCGTCTCCGTTACGGTGTAATCGCCGGGGATCAGGTTGGTGATGGTTATGAGCCCGCTGGCATTGGTAGTGTACGGCCCTGGGGTAGGCGATGGCCCGCCCGTCACCGCGAAGGCCCAGCCCGCCAGAGGCCCTTCCGCGCCATCCTGTATCCCGTTACCATTAACGTCGTTGAACTTGAAGATGATGAGCGTGCCTAGCTGCTGGTTGCCAAAGGTCACCGTCACGCTGCCACCATTGGGCACCGTACCTACCTTCGAATACGGAGGCGCTCCACCAGGACTTGTGTTCCGCCATCCCGCCTTGAGCGTCTCCGTTACCGTGTAGTCCCCTGGAATCAGGCCGGTGATGGTTATCAGGCCGCTGGCATTGGTAGTGTACGGCCCCGGGGTAGGCGATGGCCCGCCCGTTACCGTGAAGTCCCAGCCAGAGAGCGGCCCATCAGCTCCATCCTGTACCCCATTGCCATTGAGGTCGTTGAACTTGAAGATGATGAGCGTGCCCAGTTCCTGGTTGCCAAAGGTAACCGTCGCACTGCCACCAGCCGGCACCACCCCTATCTTCACATACGGAGCCACTCCACCGGGACTGGTGTTCCGCCAGCCAGCCTTCAGCGTCTCCGTCACCGTGTATGAGCCCGGTATCAGATCGGTGATGGTTATCAAGCCGCTACCATCTGTCACGTACGGTCCAGGGGTTGGCGACGGCCCGCCCGTCACCGTGAAGGCCCACCCTGCCAGTGGCCCTTCTGCGCCATCCTGTATCCCGTTACCATTAACGTCGTTGAACTTGAAGATGATCAACGTCCCTAACTCCTGGTTGCCAAAGGTCACCGTGACATCGCCACCAGCCGGCACCACACCTACCTTCGAATACGGAGGCGCTCCACCAGGACTGGTGTTCCGCCATCCCGCCTTGAGCGTCTCCGTTACCGTGTAGTCCCCTGGAATCAGGCCGGTGATGGTTATCAGGCCGTTAACATCTGTGGAGTACGGCCCTGGAGTGGGCGATGGCCCGCCGGTCACCGCGAAGTCCCAGCCAGAGAGCGGCCCATCAGCTCCATCCTGTACCCCATTGCCATTGAGGTCGTTGAACTTGAAGATGATGAGCGTGCCTAACTGCTGGTTGCCAAAGGTCACCGTGACACTGCCACCCGTGGGCACCGCCCCTACCTTGACATACGGAGCCACCCCACCGGGACTGGTGTTCCGCCACCCGGCCTTCAGCGTCTCCGTTACCGTGTAGTCCCCCGGAAGCAGGTCGGTGATGGTTATCAGGCCGCTGCCATTGGTAGTGTACGTCCCTGGGGTAGGCGATGGCCCGCCCGTTACCGTGAAGTCCCAGCCAGAGAGCGGCCCCTCAGCACCATCCTGTATCCCATTACCATTGAGATCGTTGAACTTAAAGATGATCAGCGTCCCTAATGGCCGGTTCCCAAACTTGATCTCAGTGGTCGCACCATCGGTTACAGTAGCTGGCTTTGTTAACGGCGGGCTGCCCGGCGGATCGGTGTTAACCCAGCCCGCAGGCAGGGGCGTCTTCTCCGTGATAGTGTAGTCACCTGTGGCAATACCGCTAAGAGTGATCTTGCCCGTGCCATCGGTCATCTGATTCGGGAAGTTCTGCGGCCCGGTGACGTCAAAGTACCAACCGGGCAAATAAGGCTCCCCACCATCCCAACTCCCATTCCCATTCAGATCATTGTATTTGTAGATTATCAGGTTCCCCGTGGTAGGCGTAACCATGCTCGCCGTGGTGGCGCTGGCTGTCCGTGGATGCTCCATCCCTGGATCGCCTTCTTCGTTGTGGAAATAACCGTTTTCTAGATGTATGCCGACCCCTACCCCGTAGGCAGCATAGGCAATAATCATGCCGCCAACCATGTCCGCCAGGTTTACGGTATAAAGCACTGGTACCTCAACAGTCCAGGGAGTAGCGGCAGTTATCAGAGGCACATCAGGCGTAGCCCCGCCAAAGCCAGCCACCTCTACCACAGTACCGTTGGGCAAGGTCACTTTGACTTGGCCACTCTGGAAATCGTATCCCACCCCTCCAGGTGGTACGGCCCCGAAAGAAAGGGTTACCTTGTACTTCACCACATCGCCATGAGTGACCGTGGCCGGGGGGATAATTAGCTCCCCGGGCATCTTGTAGGCACTAAGGCCGATGGCTACCGAAGCGGTATTGGGGTCGGGGGGCGGGGCGGGCGATATATGAGCCTTCGCCCCGCCTGGGTTCAGCACGTTTACTGCCACTACAGGCGCTATCACCAGGAAAAGAGCTACCAGGAGAATCAGGCTCAGACGCTTACTGTGACCGAACCACTTCGCTGGATTACTAGGCATGTCAGCCTCCTTCTCTTTACGACCCCTTCGAGTCTCAGAATTTTGACCGCACCCCCCGCTCAACAACACCCACCATAAGATAAATTCGGAGATGTCCGCTCCGAATGTGCTCTAAGTTAGCGAATTATATAGTGCCTTCAGCCTATTTGTCAAGTACCCGTTCGGTTACTTTCTTGAATGGTTTGACACGGACGCGTAGGCTCAAATCCATGGTTTACAGATGATTTCGTGGATGCGTAAGTCAGCTAGCTTGGTGCTGGGTGCAGATGTGGCCACTACAGCCGTGTCGGCTCCGGCCCCTGTCCCAGCGACGGCGATGATCCGCTCGCCGGCAGCAACAAGGCCGCCATCACAGGCCATCAAGGTTATCTCCACACAGACCTTAATTCCCTGGCAGAAGGTTCGCAGCAAAGTCGCCATGACCCGGGGTACCCCAGAGCCGTATAGCTCTTCAGTATGAAACAGCATCGTGCCAAAATGAACGTGGTGGCCTTTCTTCTCTAGCTCGGAAACCAACTCCTGTGGAAACCTTTGCCGCTCTCTAAAACCAAACTGGTGGGGAATGACGATCAGACGTATATCCAGACCGGCAAACGCTTCGAGAGCAGCTTTGGCGGTATCTCCTCGGGTGGAGGCGAGCACAACCTTAGTGATGCCCCTTGCCTGCGCCCTTTCCTTAACAAGCCTCAGAACCTCGGGGGTGTTCTCCTTGCCTGGCGTCTCAAAGTAAACAATCTTCTCTTCCATTTTCCCCCCTTCATAAAATGCTGGTGCGTTTACCTGCCACCTACTCCTGGTGGCACTTTTCTATTAATAAGGTTTCTCTATCACCATGCTTGCACACTGTTCAGCCTTGACATGACAAGCTGTGGAAGCCGGAATCAACAGGATAAACCACACTCGATTCAACATAGCATTGTTGGACTGTAGGCGAACCAAGTGCCCTCAAGGGGATTCGAACCCCTGATCTTCGGCTTGAAAGGCCGATGTCCTAGACCACTAGACGATGAGGGCACATCCCTGGTGTGTACCCAGGGTCAAGGATAAAGGGCAAGGGATTCCAGTCCTAAGGTTTCGGGAAAGCCCAACATCAAGTTCATATTCTGGATCGCCTGCCCTGCTCCCCCTTTTACCAAATTATCAAGGCAACTGATCACCACCAGCCTGTTGGTCCTCAGGTCAATGGTGGGATGAATAAGGCAAAGGTTTGTCCCCAGGGTATGTTTGGTCTGCGGGGACAGACCCACAACCTTCACAAAAGGCTCGCCCTTGTAGAAATCCAGATAGATCTGTCTTAATTCCGCAATCCCCCTCTGTCCCTCTGGCAACTTCCCTGCTGCCAACTCGGCATAGCAAGTGCTCAAGATGCCTCGTGTCATCGGCACCAGATGAGGCAAGAAAGTGACCGACAACTGACCGCTTGACTGGAGAGCGCCCAATTCCTGTACCATCTCGGGTAAGTGGCGGTGCCCTTCCAGAGCATAGGCAGAAACACTTTCGTTGACCTCGGCATAGTGTGTTTGCAGACTAAGGGTTCTGCCGGCTCCGGATACGCCGGACTTGCTGTCCACTATGATTTGAGGACGAATAAGCCTTTCCTTGACTGCGGGAGCCAGAGCAAGAATGGCGCTTGTAGGATAGCAACCTGGGTTGGCCACCAAAGACGATCCCTTGATCTGAGAGCGATGGAGTTCAGTCAGACCGTAGACAGCGCTCCGGAGCAACCCGGGGGCTGGGTGGGTGAAGTCATACCAGCGCTGATACTCTGTCGGTTCCTTTAACCTGAAGTCAGCGCTGAGGTCTATTACCCTTATGCCTTTTCCCACTAGCGGCACAATAGCCTCGGCGCTTGCCTTGTGCGGCAGTGAAAAGAAAAGCACATCAGCCTCCCCAGGATCAATACCGATAGTCAGATCGATCTGTGCCAGGTGCGGAAGAACCTCTCCCAGTTTCTTTCCAGCTTCACTGCGTCCGGTAACCGAAACGATCTGCACGTGGGGATGGCAGCAGAGCAAACGGGCTACCTCTGCCCCCATATAGCTTGTAACGTTAACTATAGCTACCTTTGCCATATTCGTTTCCAGTTTTTATAAAACTCCCCCTGTGTCACTTTCACACCAGTGCGTGTACATTGTAGCGCTTAGTCCTGATCCAAGCAACGTTAGAAAGACTGGTGGTGTAATCATCCCTTATGCTTATGGATGTCGCTGGGACAGGGCTCTTGCAACGCGCAGAGGTGGCAACGGGGGCGCTGAGCTTTACAGATGAGCCGGCCGTGTTCGATCATCAGAACATGGAAGGCATAGATATCTGCGGGTGACATGAGGTTCTCAAGCAGCTCGTGCGCTCGTCCTATGCTCACCCTTGAGTCGATTAGCCCCAATCTTCTAGCGACACGGAAGACATGGGTATCCACAGGCAAGGCTGGCTTCCCCAGAGAAAAGAGAAGCACGCAATTGGCTGTTTTCGGCCCTACGCCCGGGAGTTGCGTCAGCCACGACCTGGCTTCAGGCAAAGGAAGTTCCGCCAGGAAACTCAGGTCGAGGCGTCCGCGCTGTTCCTGAATCCTCTCCAGGATGAGCTTTATCCTCTTTGCCTTGACCGCAGCTAAACCGCCTAACCTGATGCATTCGGCTATTTGTTCAACGGTGGCCGCTGCCACCGATTCCCAGTTACTGAAGCGATCAATTAGAGCGTCAAAGGCCCGCTTTGAGTTCACGTCGGAGGTGTTTTGTGAAAGGACAGTGGCGATCAGGGTGGAAACCGGATCACGATCTGGCTGCCAGTGCCGCAGGCCGTACTCCTTCCGCAGGAGGCGGAGAATTTCGCCAACCGTCACCGCAGCTTATCAAGGTGGCAGGTATCGTTCAGTTTGACCACTGTGCAGGGATCCTTGTCCGCTTCAAAGATGCTGATTGCACAGAGGTCTTGCTGTACCCGCCAAAAATGGGGAATATCCAATCCCAGAAGCGCACAAACCAGCACTTTGCACACTACCTTGTGTGACACCAGAACAATGGATTCGCCGGCATGCAGTGGTACCAGGCCTCTTACAGCGGCAATCGCCCTCTCCCGGACTTGTTCCAGGCTCTCACCATGGGGAAACCTGACCAGGTGAGGACTCTCCAACCAGAGGCGGTAGAGATCGTTGTCATCGGAGGCTGCCTCGTCCAGAGAAAGCCCTTGCCACCTTCCGTAATCTATGTCGATCAGTCCCCCCTGGGGCTGCGGTTGCAGTTTTAGAGGTTCAGCCAGGATAGATGCTGTGCTCAAAGCCCTTCTCAGGGGGCTGGTATAGACTGCCGCCACTGGCCACTGAGCCAACCTGGCTGCTGTTGCCCTGGCCTGCCTGACGCCTATCTCATCCAACGGGATATCGGCTCTCCCCCGAAGCCTTTCTCCCTGGCCTTCGTTCCACGCCGTCTGCCCGTGCCTGATCAAAAATATACGGGTCAAGAGATCGCCTCCTTGAGCAAGTGGATTATAGCACCACAGAGTGGAAGAGGTCGCCCTTCATGAGTCACAAAAAGGGGAAGCATAAGCATAGCAGCAACAACGGCACAGGTGAAACCGTCGAATCGTGAACTCCCTGCTGCACGTCAATATAGAATTACGCCGCTGTGAGCAGGGCATGATAAAGATTACAGGACTATGCAGACGAAAATCAAAATCTAGTCTGAAGAGGGCAATGGTCTCGGCTGTTGCTCTGTCATTTCTTTGCCGCAGCAGCTAACAGCACCCTGACCTTGCTTGGTGCACAGAACCTCGGTGTTACAGACTTCGCAGCGGTACCTCTTACCTAACTGATTGGCCATTTAAGCTCACAACCTCCTACTCCTACAGTATTTCAGGTCTTGTCGGCTCGGCTATTTCTTCAATTGCATCGGCTGGCCACAGCAATGGACGGTGCCTTCGCCTCCGCGGGTAACAATGAACTCTGAGCCGCACTTGGGGCAGAAGTACCTCTTGCCTATCTGGTTTGCCATCTCTCAGCTCCTTTACCAAAACTCACGTATCTAGCGTGTGCTCTAATTCTAATGTGATCTGCCTACCACTGATCCTCGTTGGTCATAATGGCCTCCCACTTACAGGCGATCTCATCGGGGCTTTTGCGGGGGGGAAGCTTAAGGGGAGTTACCTTTATCTTGCGGTTAATAAGGTATCTTTCTATCACCTTCTTCTCGTTAACATAGCAGACCTGGTTTATCCTGCCCGGGTCTTTGGCCTCAAAAAACTCCAGTGACTTACACCTGGGTAAAGTCCAGATGACATGGTTCTCGTTTATGATCTCAACTATGATGGGATATAGCCCGCCAGTGGTGTTGTCCAGGGGCAACTGGAGAGCTTTCATGGAATCGACCACGGTTTTCAGTTCAATATTGCCCACCTTGGCATACCGCGGGTTTACCCTCTCGGCCATCCGGCACCAGGATTTTATCTCCAGTTCATCAGCCACCTCACGACCGCACTTCAGTTCCACTTCTTTGTACCAGGCCTCTGACAAATGGAGCCAGGCAAATTGCCACACCTGCATCAGCTTAAGCAGAAACTCCTTGGAGAACATATCAAAGGTTAGATGTGGATTGTAGGGGCCACTGAGATCATTCAACTCTTTCGCCATCCAAAACCTTCCTTTCCGCTTGGTTCTTGAGACGGTGGCACACTCATGGCACCGTCACTTCTCACTTATTCTTCGAGAGACACTGCAGTCTAATCGAATCGGCGCACGCATCGGCTTCAGAAAGAATTTCTGGAAGAGCCGGTTAGAAGCTGGTGCGGCCTTAGAGCCGTCGCTGTGGGCATCAAATTTTGGCATGATACGAATCTTCCGGTGCACAGCCTCCGTAGGTATTTTTTCATAGGCGCGATTAGCTTGTCAAGTTGTAGCTGGACAGGGTTGACACTGTCAACAGCACTCATTGGCTGCTGTAGCTTTGATAAAGACGCTGAATCAAAGCGAAGGCGCATTAAACTACCTCGTCATGCAAGGGATTGACATCAGGGCTAGAGCAAACTACCATAGGATGATCAAGGGGTAGGGCAACAGCCGCGAAGATACGCATTAATCCTAAGTTAATTGTCCTGCTCTTGTTGGCGAGATCATGCAGGTTAGCCTTGAGATAGGCCCCCAGGAAAGGAGGATGCATGGGCAAAGAGGAGAGATATGACGTCGTAATCATAGGTGCGGGTCACAATGGCACAACGGTAGCTGCCTATCTGGCGAAATGCGGAGTGAGCGTTTGTCTGCTGGAAGAGCGCCCGGAATGCGGCGGGGCACAGGAGACTGCGGAGCCTATTGCCGGCGTGCGCATCCAGCCTCACGCCATAGGCAACTACGGGGGATCAGCCCCGGGGTGGGAACAGCTAGAACTCTGGCGCTATGGGTTCCGCATGGACTACAACCCGCGCGAGATGGTGGAGCTGGCACTCCATGCTAACATGCTGACCAGTGACGGGCTGGTGCCGGTGCCTGAAAAGGATATTATGGGGTGGGCCAAGATAACTGGCCTGCTCAGTGATCCGCCCTTCTACAAAGACCTCATGCGGGCCACCTTCTGGTGTCCACCGCATCCCCCTGAAGTTGAGCTGAACGAACATACCATCCCGTATATGCAGGTATATAAGCAGCATCAGCCGGACATGTGGACGAAAGAGCTGCTCGAGATGTCCCTATTTGATCTTATGGACGAATACATAGAGTGCGAGCCTTTCAAGGTGAACCAGGCATACATAGCCCTGGTTTCGGGAGCCCATGGCCACATGCAGGGAGTGGGTATCCCAGCCCTGTGCAGCGTGGCCACCGTCATTCCACCTGCTGTAGCTAAACCCGTCGCCTCTCGAGGAAACATGCATGGCTATTACCACGCTATCTTTCGCTGTGCGGTAGCTCACGGAACGGTAGTGCGCACCTGCTGTCCGGTGGAGGAGATTCTTGTTGAACACGGACGGGCCGTGGGGGTGCGACTTAGGGATGATGCTACCTGGGGTGCCAAGAAGATCTACGCCAACAAAGCCGTGATCAGCGCAGTTCACATCAAGCCCACATTCCTCGATCTCCTCGGGACAAGGCATTTGGACAAGGGTTTCCTCCAGCGAATAAAGGACCTCAGTCTCAAAGGGGGAAGCCTGTACATGACCCATTACCTCACCCGTGAACGGCTACGCTACCGTCCTAAGTTCCGGATCAAGCCACCTGAGGAGTGGGGTTCTTTTGTCGGTGGGTTTTTCCCCATGGATTCGCGAAAGATCTACTTTGAAAACGTAGAGAATGTGCTTGGTCGCCAGGAGAATCTCACCATCCCTCCGGAGAGAGCCATCTGGGGTATGGTTGCCGCGGAACTGTACGACCGCACCCAGCCCCAGTCCACCCGTCCCGGCTTCCACATTAACGGGCCGCTGTGGATGATGGTACCCACCCCCGAGTACAACGTGGACGGGCTATACGCCATGGACAAGAAGAACGACAAGAAGAAGTGGGACGAATATATGCGGCAGGCGCTCAGTTGTGTAGTTGAGAACCTTGATGACGACAACCTTGTCCGTATCTTCAGCGATAGCCCTCTGGAGCAGGAGTTCCGCAACACAGGGATGCTGGGAGGCTCATGGTATGGGATCCGTTGCGACCGGGATGAGTGGTGGAACGAGCGCCCACTGCCGGAGTTGGCTCGTTACCGCGTTCCTCAGATCGAGGGCCTTTACCTGGCCCACCAGTCAGCGGCCCACCCAGGAGGCTTGTGCCTCATGGCTGTGGGTTACAACCTGATGCACATTCTCATCGAGGATGGCATTGCCAAACCAGGTAGCTGGTGGTACCCCTCACCCTGGTATATACCCCAGCAAGGAAAGATATCAGCCGCAGGGCGCTAAAGGAAAAAGGAGAAATACCATGGCGATAGAGTTCAAAGGCTTCCAGCACCCCCAAAGCTTTTTTGAAGAGTTCCCCCCTGAGAGTGAATGGGACGTAATTGTCATCGGGGCTGGGCCCAACGGCCTGATAACGGCAGCCTATCTGGCCAGGGCTGGCCTCAAAGTTGCTCTGGTGGAGCGTCGCTACGAGATCGGAGGCGGCCTGGCCACGGAGGAGATCCTCTATCCGGGATTCTACTCCAATATGCACGCCATCTATCACATGATGGTCGACTACATGCCCGTCCTCAGAGACTTTGATTTGAGCCGCCATGGCTTGGTGTGGATCAATCCCAATGTTCAGACCGCCATGGTGTTCAGGGACGGCAACTCACTGCTTCTGACACGCATGATTGAAGACACGGCTGACTCCATACACAAGTTTTCAACCAAAGATGCCGTGACGTTTAGCAAGGTCATGGCAAGATGGCGCCAGATAGTCAGAGAGATAATCGCTCCAGCTACTTACCTGCCGCCTATGCCTCCCGTAGATACCTCGATAGCACTACAACGCACCGAAATTGGCCGAGAGATGCTGGAACTCACCGAGCAAAGCCCCCTGGAGATCATTACGAAGACCTTTGAGAACGACCGTGTTCGTGCTCTCTTGCTGTATGTCTCCTGCATGTGGGGTCTGGACCCCAGAGAGACCGGGGTCGGCTTCTTTGTGCCTCTGCTTCTCGACCGGGGTACGAACAAGAATTACTGCCACGGCGGTTCACACAAGTTGGCTGGTTCCCTAGGACGGGCGATCGTCCAGGCAGGCGGCGTGATTCTTGAGTCGTCGCAGGTCAACAAGATAATCACACAGAAGGGCGCTGTCTCCGGGGTCGAGCTTTGGGAGGGCCGCACCCTCTTCAGCAAGGTTATTGTCTCCAGCCTCGACCCGCATACCACATTCCTCGATCTCGTTGGGAAAGAGAATCTCCCTGTCAATCTCAAGGCCGCGGTTGAGGGATGGAAATACGACAAGTGGAGTCTCAACACGCTGCACGTTGTCTCTGAGGAGGCGCCACGCTATGCCTGCCGTGATCCATGGGTCAACGAGGCCTTCATGACCATATTCGGGTTTGAAAGCATGGATCAGATTCTTGCACACTGGGACAATGTGACGGCTGGCAAGATCGATCTGAAAAACTTCGGTGGCCATGCCACCTGCGAAAGCTTCTGGGATAAGCATCTTGTCCGCATGCCCGGTAACAAAGAAGTCTCCTTTTTCCAGATGCATGCTCCTTACAGCATTGATGGTGGGTGGGAAAAACGTGGCCCTGAGGTGGAGGAGGCCATCCTGTCCAAATGGCAGAAGGCCGCTCCCAACATGAAGCGAGAGAATATCGTCATGACCAATCAGGAGACTCCGGAGGACATTGTGACCCGCTTCCCCAACATGCGCCGCGGTGGAATCAAACACGGCGACTACACGCCGGTGCAATTGGGTTGCCTTCGCCCTAATCAAGACTGCTCCAGCACTAAGACACCCATTGATGGCCTCTACGTCTGTGGGGCCTCTACCTATCCGGGCGGTATGGTGCTCGGGGGACCAGGTTACCTCGCTGCCGATAAGGTGGCTGAGGATATGGGCGTTAAGAAATGGTGGAAGCCTACGCCTATCATGGAGAAGTATATCAAGACCTATTTGGAATGATTGGCACGCCTATCTCGGTTCCCAAGTGCTAATGCTTACTTGTTGAAATCAGCGAAGTGAGATTCTTCGCTACGCTCAGGATAGCAGGCCTATTTTGCCGTCCTGATCCGCCGAAGGCAGAGAAGGGTCCCTAGTTCACTGATGTAACGCTAATTATTGTAACTAAGCATTAGAGCGCCGCTTGACTCTCGAGGGACCCGGCGCAAAGCTGGTGATTTGGCATAAGGTCTGATGGGCAGGTAGAGTCTTGTCTCTGCTTTGCTGAAAGTCGGGGACATCCACTCGTAGAAAGGGGCGGGCCTCCATCTATCAGATTCCCGAGGAGTCTGATCTCTGGATCACGAACGCCTTGCAAAGCGAACCAACATTGGTAAGGGTCTCCCCCACAGATAGACGGACTCGAGTGCCAGCTTAAGGCATTCTGGCGCCACCACTGACATTGATGTAGGTTCCGGTCATACTGCTTGAAATATCAGAACTTAAGAACAAGACAGCAGCGGCAATATCTTCGGGGTCAATCATTTTCCCAAAGAGGCTCTTTGGACCTAGCATTTGTTCTATGGTTTCCCTTGCCTGGGAGTCATCCGGCGACATACCCAACAATGTAATCACGGGGTCGTAGAAATGGGTGCGTGTGAAACCAGGACAAACCGCATTCACATTGATCTTGTTAGCTGCCATCTCCTTGGCCAGAGACTCTGTCAGGCCGAGGACAGCAAACTTGGCGGCGCTATATATGCTGGAGTTCTCCATCCCTTCTAAGCCAGCTATGGAGCAAGTATTAATGATCTTACCGTGGTTCTTTTCTATCATATGTGGCAGAACTGCCTGGGTACAAAGAAACACTCCTTTGACCAGAACACCAAGAACCCTGTCAATATCCTTTTCGTCGATTTCAACGAAAAGCTTCGGCACGGCAAACCCGGCGTTATTGAACAGAATGTCAATCTTGCCCAATTCCTTCAAGGCAGTAGCCGCGAGGTTATCGGCGTCGGCTTTTTTGCTCACATCACACTTTACGGCTATCGCCTTTACCCCGCCTTTCGATACACTTTTCGCCACCGCCTGTGCCTCATCCAGTAACATATCACCGATCACCACATTAGCCCCTTCTCTGGCGTAAGCTTCGACGGTCGCCTTGCCAATACCCCTTGCCCCACCGGTTACGATGGCCACCTTACCTTTGAGTCCCAGATCCATGAATGTCCTCCTTCATTTTAGATTCTGTCATTGTACTTTCTCTTGTATTGTTCAAATAGGGCCCTGTCAATTGGCGTTTCCGAAATTAACTGGGGCTGTGCTCAGATGATAGACGTCTATTCGTTGTCCGTCAAGCCCTCTGCGCTCCTTCGGTACGGATTTGAGTACTCTCGCAGCAGGCGGTAGAATATCCTAAGAAAATTGGGCAGCTTGTTGCAGAAAGAGCAAGAGTGCGGTAATAAAGAGGTGCGATGGACGATATTACTCTGACGATAAACGGGCAAACGGTTACAGCTAAACGGGGTGGAACCATTCTGGAGGCGGCTTCAGCAGCCGGGATTTACATCCCTGCACTGTGTGCCTATCCTGGCCTGAAGGCGTTAGCTGAAGAGGTGCCTGATAGGGCTTGCCAGCTCTGTCTGGCAGAGGTGGGCAGTAGAGTTCTGCTGTCCTGCACTACGCCGGTCTCCCAAGGGATGGTAGTTCAGACTGAGACGCCAAGGGTGCAGGAATTGCGGCGAAAACACCTGAAAGCCATACTGCGGAGGCATCCCACTGCTTGTTTTACCTGTGATCGACGTGAGCGATGCAGTCCTTTCGATATCTGTCTTCGCCAGGTTGCCGTTGAGGATCGGTGCATCGTCTGCCCTGAGAACGGTAACTGCGAACTGCAAAGAGCAGTGGACTATGTTGGCGTAGATGAGCTTCCTCCTTACACCCCAAAGAAACTGCCTGTTCGAACCGACAGCCCTTTCTTTGTTCGAGACCATAACTTGTGTATTCTCTGCGAGCGCTGCGTCCGCGTCTGCCAAGACATAAGGGGAGTGAAAGCTATCGAGTTTGCCTATCCGTGCTACAAGGCCTGCCCTGCCGGAATAGACATCCCTCGCTATGTGCGGCTTGTCGCCAGAGGAAGGCACAGTGCTGCTTTGGCGGTGATTCGGGAGACGGTCCCCTTTCCTGGTTCACTAGGTCGGGTTTGCATTCACCCCTGCGAGACTGCTTGCCAGCGTGGCAAGGTGGTGGAACAAGCGATATGTATCCGAATGCTGAAGCGCTTCGCTGATGACAACAGTGACCATTCCTGGAAAGAGAGAGCCAAGAGGCTTGCGCCCACAAGAAAGAGTGTAGCGGTGGTGGGAGCGGGGCCAGCAGGCCTGACTGCTGCCTACTATATAGGCAAGCTAGGCCATAAAGTCACTGTCTATGAGGCCCTACCCGAACCTGGTGGCATGATGCGTGTCGGTATCCCTGAATATCGCCTGCCCCGCAATATACTCAGTCGCGAGATCGAGGAGATCAAGAGCGTCGGCGTAGACATCAAGCTAAACGCCAGAATCGAGTCGCTGGACCCACTTTTTGATAAGGGATACAAGGCCATCTTTGTGGCTGTCGGGGCTCATGAAGGAATGAAGTTGGGGGTTGAGGGTGAAGACCTGCCTGGCGTCATTGAGTCAGCAGAGTTCCTGCGCCGTGCCAATCTGGGCGAGAAAGTAAATGTGGGGCAGAGGGTAGGTGTAGTCGGAGGGGGGAATGTGGCTATTGATGCCGCCCGTATTTCTCTCCGCCTCGGAGCGAAGAAGGTAACGATCTTTTACCGCCGCACGCGGGCTGAGATGCCAGCCAGTCCCGAGGAAATCGATGCCGCCTTGGAGGAGGGTGTGGAGATCATGTACCTGGTGGCTCCTTCCAAGGTAAGTCGGGAGGATAGCATTCTCAAACTGGAATCGATCCGCATGGAATTGGGTGAACCCGATGCCAGCGGGCGACGTCGCCCCATCCCCATCAAGGGGAGTGAGTTCGTTATCGAGCTAGATACGCTGATTGCCGCCATTGGGCAACGCCCGGAGGTCCCGCCAGGCTTCAATGTCAAGGTGGAGCGAGGCAACGTATTAAAGGTGGATGACAATTTGCGGACAACCCGTGAGGGGGTTTTCTCTGGCGGCGATTGCGCCACCGGGCCAGCTTCAGTTATCGAAGCCATAGCTGCTGGCCGAAAAGCAGCTGAGGCTATTGACCGTTACCTCGGTGGCAAAGGAGATATCTCGGAATCTCTTGTTGACCCAGAAGAAGCCATGTACTGGCTGGACGCGGATCTGCCACAGGAGAAGATAGCTGCCTTTTCCCACCTTTCTCCCGAGGTTGCCATCAGGAGCTTTGACGAGGTGGAGCATGGGCTGGCCGAAGAGATGGCCGTGGCTGAAGCCTTGCGCTGCCTCCAGTGCCATGTGATCACCCCTCCTGACGAACTCTTGCTCCAAGACGCTAATTGCCAGTTCTGCGGTGCTTGTGTAGATGCCTGCCCCACCGGTGCGCTGGTCGAGGTCAGCAGCCGCTGGAGTGGCTTGCCTGACCGTGAAGTAAAGACTACCTGTCCCTATTGTGGCGTCGGCTGTCAACTCAATCTCGAGATCAAGAAGGAGCACATCGTAAAGGTCGTTCCGAGCCGAGATGGCGGCCCCAATAAAGGGCAAGCCTGTGTCAAAGGCAAGTTTGGCCTTGACTTTGTGCATGACCCCAGCCGCCTCACCTCGCCACTGATCAAGCGGAATGGGGAATTCGTTCAGGCAACATGGATGGAGGCCTTGGAGCTTGTGGCCGACAAGCTGAAGAAGTACCGAGATGGCCGGTTTGCCACCATATCCTCGGCTAGGTGCACGAATGAGGATAACTACGTTATCCAGAAGTTCACCCGCGCAGTGATGGGCACCAACAACATTGACCACTGTGCCCGTCTCTGACATGCTCCCACAGTGGCCGGTCTGGCCACCAGCTTCGGCAGCGGCGCTATGACGAATTCTATCAATGAAATTGGTGATGCCAGGTGCATCCTGGCCACCGGCACCAACACCACGACCGCACACCCCATCGTTGCCCTGGAGATAAAGAGAGCAGTAAGACAGGGGGCCAAGCTCATTGTGGCAAATCCAAGAGAGATTGACCTCTGCCGTCTGGCTGACCTCTGGCTCCAGCAGCGCCCCGGAAGCGATGTTGCCTTGCTCATGGGCATGGTGAGAGTTATCGTCGATGAAGGACTCCACGACCAGGCCTTCATACAGGAGCGCTGTGAGAACTACGATGCTCTCCTGAAATCGCTGAGAAACTTTGATCTTGACTTCGTGGAGGAGACCACCGGCGTGCCCAGAGCGAAAATAGCCGAGGCAGCCCGGATATACGCTACTCAAAAACCAGCCACCATCCTCTACACTATGGGCATTACCCAGCATACCCATGGTGTGGACAACGTGCTGGCGATAGCCAACCTGGCCATGCTCACCGGAAGCATAGGTAAGCCTTCCACAGGGGTCAACCCACTCAGAGGTCAGAACAATGTCCAGGGTGCTTGCGATATGGGCGCTCTGCCTACCGTCTATTCTGGATACCAGGCCGTTGCTGATCCCAACATCCAGAAAAAGTTTGAGACTGCCTGGGGCACCTCACTGTCCCCCACGGCCGGACTGACCCTGACAGACGTTTTTCAGGCGGCACATCAGGGACAAATAAAGGCTGTATATCTGGTTGGCGAGAACCCTGTCCTCAGCGACCCCGATGCCAAGCACACCCAGGAGGCTTTGGAGAAACTGGAATTCCTGGTGGTGCAGGATATCTTCCTTACTGAGACCGCCCGTCTGGCTGATGTGGTGTTCCCGGCGGTCAGCTTCGCTGAGAAGGATGGCACTTTCACCAATACCGAGCGAAGGGTGCAACGGGTGGGCCAGGCTATAGAGCCTATCGGAGGTTCCAAGCCCGACTGGTGGATCACCTGCCAGATAGCCAAAAGAATGGGCGGAAAAGGCTTCGATTACGAGAACCCAGTACAGATTATGAGGGAGATCGCTGACCTGACTCCCAGCTACGGCGGCATCTCCTACGAAAGACTGGAGAAGACGGGCCTGCAATGGCCCTGTCCCACGAAAGAGCATCCAGGGACGCCTTTTCTACATAAGGATACTTTCAGCCGAGGCAAGGGGAAGTTCATGCCTCTGGAGTACAGGCCTCCTGCCGAAATGCCTGACGAGGAATATCCTCTCATCCTCACCACCGAGCGCAGTCTGTATCACTACCACACCGGCACCATGACGCGCAAGGTGAAGGGGCTAAATAAGCTGCGCCCTGAGGAGCTAGTGGAGATGAATCCGGCAGACGCCACCAAACTGGGGGTCTCTGACGGCCAACCGGTAAAGGTGGTCTCCCGACGAGGTGAGGTGACGGCCAAGGCTAAGGTGACTCAAGCTTCGCCGCCCGGCGTGGTGAGTATGACCTTCCATTTTGCGGAAAGCCCTACTAACCGGCTCACAAACCCCGCTTTTGATCCGGTGGCCAAAACGCCCGAGTTGAAGGTCTGCGCTGTCAGGGTGGAGAAAAGCGACTCTGTGAGTTAGTACCGAAGGGGCGGGTTGACCACCAGCGGTCAACCCGCCCTGCTGATCTGTTGTCGGACAGCAGTAGTAACGGGTCAGCTTTGCATGGTAGGTGAACCCCATTTCCCTTCTGGGGATGTATCGGGGTGGTGGGTCTAGCGTAGCGAAACCTATTCTGTTCTACTGTAATCGTTGACGTTGGTGAGGACAACAATCATGGCTATGGAGAGAGTGCTGAAAGTCGGCATAGCGGTGAAAGACTTGAATGAAGCGTACAGACTATTCACCGAGGCATTAGGACTAACCCCTGGAGGTATAGGGCCATTCGAGCCCGCCGGAATGAGAGGCGCCCTCTGTCACTTGGATGATTTTTCTATTGAACTCATGGAACCCTTGAGACCAGGTAGCCCGATAGCCAAGTTCATTGAGAGGCATGGTGAAGGGTTGCAGCACATCAGTCTTAAGGTTCCAAACCTGGAAGAGGCCATTAGCCAGTTGAAGAAGAAAGGAATAGAGTTTATCCAGGAGACTCCGCTTGAAGGCGAATATCGCTCCAAAAGAGCAAGGTCTGTCTTTGTTAACCCTCGCTCATTTCATGGTGTGCCTGTCCAACTGGTGGAGTTGTCCTAAATAATTTGCCACGGCATGACACTGGACAAAGGGAACAGGAAGAAGATGTATCGGCTGGTTGATTCGCACGCTCACCTGGAGGAACTGGAAGACCTGGACGCAGCCCTGGAAAGGGCCCGCCAGACCGGGGTAATAGCTATTATTGCCGTTGGTTCAGATTATGAATCGAATGTCCATGTGCTGGAAATAGCGGCAAAATACCCGAACCTGGTGTACCCAGCACTAGGGTTGCACCCTGGTAGTTTGAACAAAGATATCCTATCCCTTGGGCACGACCTTCGGTTCGTTGAAGACAAGATGGAAGACGTAGTAGCCATAGGTGAGGTAGGGCTGGACTATGACAAGAGGGTGGTAGCTCGTGCTGGCAAAGACCGGCAAAAGGAAGCCTTTAGGGGTGTCCTGACCTTGGCCAAACGATACAATAAACCAGTGATAATCCATTCCCGATACGCTTGGAGGGACTCCCTCACCCTGGCAGAGGGTGCCGGGGTGGGGAAGGCCATCTTCCACTGGTACACCGGCCCGACAAACATTCTGAAGGATATTCTAGATGGTGGGTATTTTGTCTCTGCCACCCTGGCCGCAGAATACCATGCGGAGCACCGCAGAGCCATAAAGGAGACGCCCTTACAGAACCTGCTGCTGGAAACAGACTGTCCGGTGGTATATAGAGGCCATCAGGCGGAACCGGCTGATGTCAGCCGCGTTTTGCAGGCCGCCGCCGAACTAAAGGGACTATCGCCAGATACAGTAGCCGAGGCCACCACGGAAAACGCTCTGCGGCTTTTTCGACTTCCAGGGATCAAATAGTGATCCCCTGCCGAGGCAGCGAAGCTGATGTCAGGTCTCAAAGAGTGCTTGACAGTCAGGGGGGAGAGGGTTCATCATTGGCTGAAACATTGGTAGAGTTGGGTTTGGACTCTGCCACCAATCTATTGACCTGATAAGAAGCGAGGGAGGCACGGGAAATGGGCAAGCTAGATGGAAAGGTGGCCTTGATCACTGGAGCCGGGTCCGGAATGGGACGAGCTACGGCGATTCTCTTTGCTAAAGAAGGCGCCAGGGTGGCTGTTTCCGATTATTCCCCGGCAGGAGGCGGGGAAACAGTCAAGATAATCCAGAAAGGGGGCGGACAGGCCATCTTCATCGAAGCTGATGTCTCCAAAGCAGCCGATGTGGAGGGAATGGTCAAAACAACTGTGGCCACATACGGGCGGCTAGACATCCTCTACAGTAATGCTGGCGTTCCTCAGCCAATGGCTCCTGTGGCAGACATTACAGAAGAGGAGTGGGACAGAGTCGTTGATATAAATATGAAGGGCGTGTTCCTTGGTGCAAAGTACGCTATTCCAGTAATGCTCAAACAGGGTGGTGGCGTGATCATCAATACCGCGTCGATCGGGGGGCTTGTGGGGTCACCGTACGAGGCCATCTACTGCGCTTCGAAGGGAGGAGTCGTCCTGCTCACTAAGTCGATGGCTATAGAATATGGCAAGAAGAACATCCGGGTTAACTGCATTTGCCCAGGCTTGATCCGAACGGGAATGAGTGAAGGACTCATAGGTTATCCCGCTGCCATGGAGGTCTGGATGCGACGGCAACCCCTGGAAAGGCTGGGCCAACCTGATGATGTCGCCCGAGCTGCTCTCTACCTGGCCTGCGAGGATTCCCTGTTTGTGACTGGCACGTGCCTGGTGGTCGATGGTGGTGTGACAGCCACTTCCGGGGCTGCGAATCTTTTTGATCTAGGTTTCGCACAGAATACCCCATGACAGGGGCATAACGTGAGACTGCGTGTTGCTCTGAATATCGACGCACTGTCAGAAATTACTGGGGGCGTCTCAACCAATAGCCGCGCTACATAGTTGGGCATGGATTATAAATAACAGGGTTAACGAAGCATAGTATTTCCATCGCAAGAAAGAGAAGGAGGGCAAAATGAGACTCTGTGTTGTCCAGATTGGCATGATACCTGACGAATTTATGGAAATGTCTCTTGGTTGGATTCGCCCTAGCTTCGAGAAGGTGCTGCGTCCAGATACCGAGGTGGTGGTCAAGTGTCCCAAGAACGGGTGGAGGGGAGAAGACCCCCAGGACATGGACAATCCCTACTTCGTGCTCTTGAATGAGAGAGCGCTCATCGAAGCTTACCTGGAGGCGGAGAAGGAGGGATTCGATGCGGTCTGGGTGAACTGCTTCGGCGACCCGGGCGTGAAGCAGGCCAGACACGTTGTAGGCATACCGGTCATCGGTCCTGCCGAGGCTACCCTGCATTTTGCCTGTCAGTTGGGGCGGCGCTTTGCCGTCATCGGGGCTAACATGCCTGGTCAATTCGATCAAATGTCCGAGACAGTGAGATATCATGGACTGGAGAGCCGCCTCAGCCCCAACGGCATCAGGTTGGACAAAGAGCCTTTCGTAGAGATCTGGCCCAAGGCGCAGGAGAACCCCAGGCTGGCCGCCGACAGCGTGACTGAGGTGGCCAAGGAGTGTGTGGCTAGTGGAGCTGATGTCATCGTGGTCGGCTGCTGTGCCCTGGGGCCGATGTGCAGCGCCGCTGGGGTGAACAAGATCACAGTGGACGGACGGGACATACCTGTCCTCGACCCCACCATGGTGGCAGCCAAGATAGCCGAGATGCAGGCGGATATCAGGAAGGCCACCGGGCTGCCTATTCCCAGCCGGGCGCGGAACCTTGCTCTGCCTTCCGCGGACGACTGGAAGAGGGTGAGATCGGCCTTTGGACTGCCGGCTTAGCCCAAAGTTGCTGTGGTCAGCGTATACATGTTCAACCTGGGGCACTAGCGGCTGACGCTTAGCAAATGAACTTACCCCGGCCTCGTGTGGATTGGAAAAAGCCGCTGACAATTCTGAGCAGCAATCCTTTATGTTTGTTGCCGCTCACATCACGGTAAATGGGAATGGGTATGCTATGTCTTTCGTGGTGACCTTGTCGAACCACAAATAGCCCTTCGATAGGCTCAAGGCGAACAAATCAAAGCCAATGTTGAGAGTAATGACATGCGCTATGGCTATTGCCAGGATACTGTGCCCGGGAGAGGCTACAAGAACGATACTCGAACGTGCCCGGCACCATAGACACCTTAGACCGCTTGCCTTGCCAACGGGTAATGGCTAAAAGCAAACTTCTGAGTTGCCTTAGAGCCGCATGTTATGGTAGTACAAACGGCTAGAGCGGTTGACTAGGCTAGAAGGAGGGAAACGATGGCAAAACAGTACGAGGTAATAGCAAAGGTAGTGAGCCAGAAGGGGACTTGTGCTGCGGAGCACAAGGTAGGTGATGAGTTCCTCATTGGGGACCAGACGCCAAAGGGCATGTGCTCCTGGGCGTTTGAGACTGTCTTTCCCTTTGCCGCGGTCTTGCAGTTTGGCGGCTCTTTCCCCTGGGAAAAGGACGACCCGAGCAAGACCACAGTTGCCTGCCCTGATCCTGGGAACCCGGTGGTCTTCGAACTGAGGCGACTGAAGAAGTAGAGCGTACCATGCGACTGTGTATATGTCAGTAAGTGGCACCATTTCCGCGGACAGCTCAAAGGATAAGGTGCTATACTTTTACTACAGTCTGGATTGTAGTCCAACGGAATTCAGAAGACGCAACCCGATATCGGAATATGTGAGTACATGTCAAAAAGGAGGGAGTTGGAACTAGCAGATTAGTAATTGGATTTCGGTCGGTTTCTCAATTGTTAATTTGTGGGAGGTAAATTTCACAGAATGATCGGGATTACATCGTATTCAGCTTATATACCTTGGTATCGGTTGAGCAAGGCTAAAATGGGAGATGCCACCAGCTTCCTGCTGAGTTTTCCAACGCCGGGCGAAAGGTCGGTAGCCAATCAAAATGAAGACTCTGTAACTATGGCTACGGCTGCAAGCATTTACTGTCTGGATGGAGAGGACAGGAGCAAAGTGGACGGCCTGTATTTTGCCACCAGTTCTCCAGCATACCTGGTCAGGCAACAGGCCAGCATAGTGTCGACTGCCCTTGATCTGAGAGAGGAAATCCGTGTTGCGGATTTTGCCTCCGGCAGCAAGGCTGGGACTACAGCTTTAATGAATGCTTTCGATGCCGTCAAGGCTGGCTCTATGAACAATGCGATAGTCTGTGCGGCTGATTGCAGGGTAGTTCAGCCGGGCAACCCGCAGGAATACGTGTACGGCGATGGCGCCGCCGCCTTCATAATCGGCAAAGATGATGTTGTTGCGGAACTGGAGGCTACCTATTCATTGTCAGTTGATTTTGTAGACCGCTGGCGCGCTGTGTATGAGAAATTCGAGCATGCCTGGGAAGACAGGTGGATTCGCGATGAGGGCTATGAAAAACTGATTCCCCGGGCTATCAACGGAATGCTCAAACAGCAGAATCTTGCCATGAAAGACATAGCTAAGTTGGTCTTCTCCTATCCAATTGCCAGGTTACATGCAGCGCTCGCCAAGAGAATGGGCGCCGAACCGGCGCAGGTACAGGATAACCTGATGGATAAGGTAGGGGATACCTGTGCGGCCTATTCGCTCATGATGCTGGTGGGAGCGCTGGAAGAGGCCAAAGCGGGAGATAGAATTTGGTAGCGTAACATATTGTGTGTAAAAAGAGGGGGGCGTATCCTTCTAGAGATATAGAGAAAAAGATATCTTAGAAAGGAGGACGCCCCATGGTACAG
>VGOE01000019.1 GCA_016876035.1 Chloroflexota bacterium | reverse complement strand
GAGAAAACTAAAGGCAGCGGCCGCCAAGCGCAAGGAGGTGAACAGACTGAGTGAGTTGACCAAAATCGAGGTCGGGGTCTAACATTTTGGCAGGGTCGTTTTGTCCGAAAACGACTGAAGCATTACACAGACGGTACGGACGATGGCTGCCTTACTCAGAGCTGGCTTATCCTGTGCCAGTATGAGGTTCACCATGAGGCGGATTACCTCGCGTGGAGTGAAGTGTTCGCCAGGGTTCTCGTCCAGGGCCTCGTTGAATTTGCGAATAAGTTCTTCGAAGATGTAACCCATGGCCTGATTGGGCACCTTGTCAGGATGCAGGTCAACATTCTTGAAGCGCTCCATGACCAGGAAGAGAAGACGTGCGTCGTTCAACTTGGTAATGGTGTTATCGAAATCGAACTTCTCCAACACCTCGCGCATGTTATCGCTGAAGCCATTGATGTAGTTTCTGAGATTGCTGGCAAGGTTTGGGGCATCAGCCAACAGCTTTTCGAAGTTGTAGAGAGAGGTATTGTAGAAAGCGAATCCGGAAGCTTTGCAGAGCTGAGGCGCCAGGTTATCCAGTTTGCCTTTGAGCCTGGCGTTGGTTTGGAGAACATTATCCTTGGTAGGGGCGAGGATACAGTCCAACCGCCGCAGCACAGTCAGTGGCAGGATAACATCCTGATACTTGCCCCGCTTGAAGGTGTCGCGAATTAAATCGGCAACAGACCAGATGAAGCTGACAATCTCGCCGTGGTTTTGCATGAAGGTGAATTCCTGCTAACTAGGCGTTAGGCTTTACTTTTCTTGGACGAATATACCACATTAGGAGAAACCGTGTAAATTGTGACGAAAATATGGTTCCTACAATTATTGTGACGTTGCTGTCCTTCGAGGAAGGATAGGAACCAAGGAAATCACGCCCTTGTTAATGATCTCTGGATTCCCGCTGGCGCGGGAATGACAGTGGTGTTAGATGCGTTCGTTGTCCTTGCCGCAAGAACACGCTTTCATCCTTTGCGGTGGTGTGGACCAGCATGGATGATTCTTCGCTTCGGCTCAGAATGACAGTGACAGCGCGGCGGCTGGGAATGACAGTGACACTGCGGGGCGAAGAATCCCGGTGGTTGCGCGGAACTATGCGACCAGGTACTATGGGGGATACCCATAGCTAGCAGGGCAAAGAAGGGACAACGAAGAATCTGAAAGGAGGAGAAGGATGAAGCTGGAAGAACTAGAAGCCAGAATCAGGATCCTGGAAGACATTGAAGCGATCAAAAAGCTGAAAGCCACTTACTGCTACCTGTGCGACGCGGGGCTGGAGGATGTGCGAAATCGGGATGAGTTGATTTCCCATTTCACACAGAATGCCAGGCTGGATTTCGGCATGGGGACTGCCTCCCAGTACCAGGGTACAGAAGGGATGAAGACCTTTTTCGGTGAGATGGTGCCGATGGGAGTATCCTTCTGCATGCATATGGTGCATAACCCTATTATCGAAGTAAAGGGCGATAGAGCTAAAGCGAGGTGGTATTTCGAAGCACCAGTCAACAACAGGTTAGAAGACAACAGGGCTGAGTGGTACGCAGGGACGTATCACGAGGAATACGTGAGGGAAAAAGGGGAGTGGAAATTCGACTCTATAAGAGTTGACTGGACTTACAGGACTCCCTATGATGAGGGGTGGGCCAAGACACGGGGGGTCTAGATCTATTTCCTCTCTTGTCGCGGTTATGTTAGAAGCGTGCTGCGGCCGCCAGGCCTTGGCGGAGCATGCGTCTTTGAGCTCGTGGAGCCTCTGAGTTAGCGTAGGGAGTCTTGGAAAGAAAATGCCGGCATTCGGGTATGCTGGGAAGATCCTACGGGTGGATTTGTCCTCAAGGAGCATAGCTGAAGCTGCGACATCGGAGTATGCTGACAAATTCCTGGGTGGGAGGGGTATCGCTGCCAAGATATACTGGGACGAGGTCCCGCCTGAAGTCAGAGCCTCCGACGCAGAAAACAGGCTAGTATTCATCACCGGGCCGCTGGGGGGGCTTCCGGTAATTGCTGGCTCGCGATGGCAGGTCTGCGGGAAATCCCCTTCCGCCCCGGATCGGTTCTCCTACTGCAATCTAGGAGGTAGATGGGGAGCTGAGCTGAAGTTTGCCGGTTACGACGGCATCGTGGTTCAAGGCAAATCGGAGAAGCCGGTCTACCTCTTCCTTAATGACGAGATCGCTGAATTAAGGGATGCCTCACCTTTATGGGGCAAGGGCGCGATTGAGTCCAGGGAAGCTCTCAAAAGTGAGCTGGGAAGCTCAGCCAGGGTGGTAGCTACGGGGCCTGCTGGTGAGAACGGGGTTGCCATAGCTTCGCTGTTAGCTGACAACGATGCGGCTGGCGCGGGAGGTTTAGGGGCAACCATGGGGGCCAAGAAACTGAAGGCCGTCGTGGTGATCGGTGCTGGGAAGAAAGTGGAGGTAGCCCAGCCGCACAGATTGAAAGAGCTCACGGCCTACTATCGTGAAGTGGGGAGGGGCCAGTGGGAATACATGAGCCGGTGGGTGAGAAATACACATCAGGAATTCAAACTGGTACCCGGCCCTGAAATGAAGAAGGACCCCTGCTATGGCTGTATTGGCCGTTGCGCCAGGAAGATCTACCAGGCAGCGGATGGCCAGAAGGGGAAATTCTTTTGTGGAGCAGCCCTGTTTTATCAGCCCTGGTCTGACCGATACTATGGGGACTGGAACGATAATCCCAACGACGTCCCCTTCTATGCTACCAAGCTTTGCGATAACTATGGGATTGACATTTTCTCCGTGGACTTGATGCTGGGCTGGCTCCATGGGTGCTATGAAGCTGGCATTCTGACTGATGAAAATAGTGGCATCCCTATATCGAAAATGGGTAGCCTGGAGTTCATTGAGACCCTGGTGAGAAAGATCGCTTTCCGGGATGGCCTGGGGGAATTGCTGGCTCAAGGGGTGTTCAAGGCGGCAGATTCGCTAGGGCCAGGGGCGAAAGAGCAAGCTGAGCTGGCCGGCTACCAGTCCGAGCCCGGGCTATATCCGTGGTATGGGCCGAGACTCTATGTGACCAACGCCTTTCCATACGCTATGGAGCCGAGATTACCTATGCAGCACCTCCATGAAGTGAGTTTCCTCCTAGCCAAATGGGCAGCCATGGCTTGCGGTCTCCCGAGCTATGTTACCACCGATGTATTCCGCGCCATTGCCAGGAGATTCTGGGGAAGCGACCTGGCAGCCGATTTCTCTACCCTGGACGGGAAAGCCCTGGCAGCAAAGATGATTCAGGACCGACAGTACGCCAAGGAATGCCTTATTCTTTGTGACTTTCTGTGGCCTCTGACAGACCTGGAACATACCGAGGACCATGTGGGCGATCCCACCCTGGAAAGCAAGCTGTTGTCGGCTGTTACGGGGAAGGGGGTGGATGAGGAGGGGCTTTACAGGATAGGTGAAAGGGTGTTTAATCTGCAAAGGGCCATACTTGTCAGGGAAGGTCACCGGGGAAGAGATTACGATAAGCTGCCCGATTCGTGTCATACGTTGCCCTTAGAGTACGACCATGCCGACCCTGAGTGTGTGGTGCCGGGGAAAGATGGGGAGGTTGTCTCCCTCAAGGGCGCAGTAGTCGATAGAAAAGCCTTCGAAAAGGCGAAAGACGAATACTACCAGATCAGGGGGTGGGATGTGGCCACGGGCCTGCAAACCAGGGCTAACCTGGAGGGGTTGGGACTGGAGGAGGTAGCCCGTGATCTAGAGCAGAGGGGCCTCATAGCCTCTGGCCGTCCTTCTCAAGGCGAGGTACAAAGGCTGCATCACTGACCAGATATCGGTAACACCGGCCTAGCGTTTTCACGATCTCAGGGGAAAATAGTATCAGAAGGAGGGAGAAGTGATTACCAAGTATGACGAACTCTTCTGCCATCAGGTAGTGTCTACTCTTGACCGTCCGGGGACCAGCGCCCGGGAGTGGACGGAGAGAGCGTGGGGCATGGCCCACGACATTGCTGGGACAGCGCATCTGGCTTTTGGTTTTGGCTACTATCCCAACCGCAATATCATGGATGCCTTTACCTGCTTCACCATCCAGGATGAGACGCAATATATTGTGCGGGCCTCCCGCGAGCTCCGTCCCGACATCGATGTCTTCAAGGTGGGGCCCTTCTCCTACGAGGTGATCGAGCCACTGAAGAGGGTGCGCTATAGCCTGGACAAGAATGAGTACGGCCTCAGCTATGATATAGAGCTTGAGGGGATCAGCCCTCTTCACGAGGAGGAGCCTGGCCAGTACTGGGTCAGCCGTGGCAGGTTGAAGGAGCACATCAAGCGGATGGTGCAGAGCGCAAGGGCCAGCGGTTGGATAAAGGCTGGCAGGAAGACCTTCCAGGTGGATAAGAAGGGGTGGGTAGGGGAGAGGGATCGCTCATGGGGTGTCAGGGTGGCGGGGGCAGACTTCGTAGAGACTGGTGTTCAGCCTCCAGAGATATACGATGGGCAGCTATTTAACTTCGTCCTGATGCAGTTTAAGAAATGGGGGGTCGCCCTCCACATAAGAGAGATCTGGGATGACAAGCTGGGTGTGGTGCGGCCGTGGCATTTCAGCGGCGGGATGTTCTATCCCTTTGGAAGCGGTAAGGAGGAGATTGAGCTGGTGAATGTGGAGCACCATTACGAGTTTCATAACGACATCCCTGAACAGCCAAGACGGTTTAAGGGAGGTAGAGTGATTCTCAATGCCATCGACGGCACCAGGAAGGAGGTCTCCATACGTCCCATCTCTATCTGCTACCAGGCGCCAGGCGGCTATGGTGGCTACTACAAGGGGTTCATCCATGCCTTATGGATGGGGCCTTACTGGATAGATGGACACAAATTGGACCTGAGGAACCGGGAGACATTGAGTGAAATCTGGGGTTACTGTGACTACGGGTCTGAATTTCGGTGCGGCAGAGAGATTGGCTATGGCACCACGGAACTGATGGTCGTGGGGAAGTATCCCAGGTACGGTTATCAGGGCTACTGAGGCTTGCGGGTACAGTCAGGCAATAAATCCCGAGGGAGGGTACAGGAGATGGTTTCGCAGGAATTGAATCTGGCTGATTTGCAGTCAAGGCTTGTAGCCTGGCTGGGGGGAAAGATGCCCCAGGCCCGGAACTTGTCCATATCGGGTATAGAAAGGTCTGGCGGTGGGCAGTCCCACGATAGTTTTCTCCTCAACCTTAGCTGGCAGGAAAAGGGGAAAAGGCGGTCGGAGGGGATGGTGCTCCGCTGCGCCCCGCGATCCAATCCGGTGTATCCTGACTACCAACTAGGGCACCAGTTTCATGTGATGGAGCGCCTGCAAGGAACAGGCGTCCCTGTGCCGAGAGTCTACTGGCTGGAGGAGGACGACAAGGTACTTGGAGCCCCCTTTTTCTTGATGGGCAAGATTGACGGAATCCTCATTCGTGATTTCCCTCCGTACCACACGTTTGGGCCTTACTTTGACGCCACTCCAGTGAAGCGGGCCAGGATGTGGTGGTCATCCCTGGAGACCATAGCCAAAGTCCACAGACTTGACTGGAAAAAGCTGGGGCTTTCGTTCCTGGGTGTGCCTAAAGGCGGTGCCGATCCCCTTGATCGGGAGATAGAGTACTGGGAGAGATATCTCAATTGGGCCAGGGAGGAGCCTCAGCCGATCCTCCAGGCGGCTCTGGACTGGCTCAAGAAGAATCGGTATGCCCCAGAGCGTGTGACACTGTGCTGGGGCGATTGCCGCATTGGCAATATGATTTACAGCCCGGAGGGTGAGGTGGTGGGAGCGCTGGACTGGGAGATGGCCTACCTCGGGGACCCAGTGTCTGACCTGAGCTTTTTCCTCTTCTCCGACTGGATGGTGAGCGAGGCCTATGGCATCCCCCGACTGGAAGGCTCCCCTGAGAGAGAAGAGACAGTACAGCGCTATGAGGAACTGGTGGGCTGGAAAGCCGAGAACCTCTTCTATCAGGAGGTTATGACTGCTTTGAGACTGGGCATAGTTACGCTCAAAGTGCAGAAGAATCTGAAAAAACTTGGGGCGGCCATACCTAGCGAGGATATCGATACCAACAACGTTTATACGCAAAGGCTGGCCAGCCTGCTGGATTTGCCGGCTCCAGGCCCCCCACTCAGAGGAGTAACGCGGGTCGAGGAAGTCACGGCCACGGTACAGCTCCACCTCACCGGTCCCGGCGGTGGTGACTGGTATGTAGTGAGTGACCGGGGTAAAGCCACCCGTCATCAGGGCACCGTAAAGGAGCCCAACTGCACCCTCACGGTGGCTGCTGAAGACTGGAAGGCTATTCAACGGGGGGAAATGGATCGCATGCGTGCCTGGATGGAGGGCCGGCTAAAGATAGACGGTGACATGACCCTGTTGCTCCAGCTTGAGAACGCGATTTCTAAGCTCGGCGGATGACGACCAGGATTAGAGACAAACTGCAGAGGATTCGAAGATAATCGGGGGAAGGGGACGCCGGTTTAGACACCTCTTTCCCGTTATCATCTCCTTAGTGTCCTATTCCTCTTGCCCGCTCTAACCTAAAATCCATACCTTTCGTAGCCGCACCAACTCACCAATCACTGATTTTGAAGCGATGCGAAGCAATTGACAATTGTGGCTGTTCTTTATAGGCTAGAGTATAGAGATCCTTCTTGGGCCGGTAGCAATTCAGGGGGTTGCCATACCTGAAGTAACTTATGCGGATGGCTCGAAGAGCGAACTGGCGCTAGAAACCCTGGACTGGCTGGGTAATGGGAGAGCGGCTGAAGTATATCTGGTGAGGGATGCCAGGACAGGCAAGCTCTACGCCGAAAAGGTGTTCCATACAAAGCAGAGCCTGTCCCAACTGGGTCGGGGCCTGATGTATGGAGCTTGTTTTCAAGCCCCACCCCCCTATGGAGCCAAAGAAAGCGCTATCCGCGCTGCCCTATTCCGCAGGAAGGTGCTGCACGAGCTGGGTGAGTTCTGGTTTGGCAGGCCGCTGGTGGCCGATGCCTGTTACTCTCGCTGGGACGGAACTGCTAAAGCATATATATTGGGCACCGAACATGTGCAGGGGCGGGGACCAATCCCTGGCCAGGTGAATCTCCACACTTTTCGCCATCTGTGGCATAACTATCCGCGGTGTCTACTCAAAATGGCTACTGGAGCCGAATTTGAGAAGGCGCGGGGCTCGGTCTGGGAGATTGAGGAGGTCGCCACATGGCTGGATGTGCTCAAGGACAAGTTCCAGCAAGCGGGTTTCATCGGTTCACAGTGGCAGGTGGATAAAGCCCTTTCCGTGCCGACCAGCAATTTACTTAAGGATGGGGATGACCGGTGGATATTGGTGGATGTTGAGTCCGGCTTGCCGGCACTGACGCTGCCCCGGTATCTCTGGCGGGCGATCAGGTGTGGCGCGGTGCCTCTCTTTGATGATGTAGATTTCGCCAGGTTACGTAGCTATCTGCAAAACAACCAGGCAGAATTGCTGGCCAGCTTAGGCAAGGCGCGTGTGGCGAGGCTGTATTATTATGTGGAGCAGCTAGAGCAGCATACCAAAGCCTGGAAGGAAAGTGAGCCCGCCGTATTCAGCCACAGGTATCGCCTGCTGACCGATACACAACTGAGGCAGAGCATAAAGCTGGGGTTCATTGACTCCTGGCAGAGACAAGGCCGGATATCCTCCGCAAAGGCCCAGCAGCTTCATGCCTCAGACCTGCGCTTCACCGGTTACTTAGGATGGAATCTCGCCAGAGGCATATACTCTGGCCTCAGCAGCATCGCTCTTTGGCTTAAGAACCTCACTCTGCGTGGGATCGGATACGTGGCCTGGTCGCTGCGCCTAGGTTACAGCGCCTTCTTCCGTGAGGACTACCTGCGAGAGATTGCCGGTTCGTATGTAAACCAGAACATCGACAACTGGCAGAAGTCCGGCCGGCTGACTGAGTCGGAGGCGAAGGAACTCAGGCAAGACCTGCAACTGCCGGCTGCAGTGGAATATACTAAGGGTTTTATGGCCCATCTGGGTTTAGAGTTGCTTGCGCCCCCAATAATAGGAGAAGGTGTTCTTATTTGGCTGGCGGTATATCTGGGTGCCACCGAAGCATTGGCGGTTATTCTTATCACTCCCGCATTGAGAACCGCTTATACTCTACTTCGAATGATAAAAAACAGGGGCAAAGGTATCTCCTATGGTTGTGCCTTATTGGTAGGAGCTCTGCCCAAAGTAGGGGCCTTTGCTTACTGGGCACAGATGTTCTACACCAGCCCCAAACTATCCGTATTTCTATTGCGTTGCCAGGCAGCCAAGGTGGGCTCCCATTTCCCGCTGTTTGGTGGAAAGGACTCCCGCCTGGAGCACCTCTGCATCAAGATGGTAGATATTGTCGCCTCCCTGCAATATGAATTGGCCAGCCTGGCAAGGGGCTTCAGAGCGATGATATCCCGTGGCCTGCGCTTAACGCAAAGGGCTGCCCAGGCGCAGGAAGAAACCTGTACTTAAGCAACAGCACTCAGGTGCAGCCAGCATGAATACCATAGTCGCTTCATGTTATAACTCTCACCACCCAGGCTAGAGGCTGTATCAGAGCGGGGAGCTTCTCCCGAGGTACATAGTTCCTGGGATAGCGGCGTCGCCAGGCCACGTATTTCCGATAGCCCCAGATAAGAATCACCAGGAAGAAGGCACCATATACATAGCCACCAAGAACATCGCTGGGCCAATGGCAGCCACGTTCAATCACCCACACGCCCATCAGGGGGACATAGGCAATCAGGAGTACCCGTACGGCAGTACGTAAGCGTCCTGGTTTGAGAACGTAGCCAGACAGATAGACCAGCATTCCGCAGAACATGATGACGTGCATCGCTGTACCGCTGGGAAAGCTAAAGGGCTCCACTTCCCTGTAAACATCTACCAGGTCAGGAGTAGGTCTGGGGCGGCCTATGAGATAACGCAGGAGCGGGTTCAAAAGGTCAGCCACCCCCACAAGGGCCACGAAAGCAGCCTCAGCGCGCCAGCCTCTGAGCCACAGCCACGCGATCACTGCTACACCTACCACCCCACTTACTCCCATAACACCCATCCGATTGTTGAGGTTGGCAATGGGCCCGACGTCCACCGACTGAATCCACCGAGTTAGGGTCAAATCCCAGCTAAATCGGTCTGTGGTGAGTGCCCCATAGGTAAGGAGAGCCAGAGTCGCGAGCAGGAGGCCAAATCCGCACTTCTGTTTTATCGACATCGCTTCCATAGCCATTATACTAGCTCTGATAGACTGTCCGAAAACTCGGGGTAGGTTGGAGCATCCGCTCCAACCGCGCCTGGAGCAGAGGGTCCAGTTCTGTAATTACTAAACCGTGATCTTCCAACATCAGACGCATGTCCCGGTCGCTGAGTCCTGCAGCACGGGCATTCTCGTAGTGGTGCGCCCGAATAGATATGGAGTGGAATCCCCCGGCAGCGCCAGCTTCAACCAACTCTTTGAAGCTCGCCCCCGGTATAGTCCCGCAACAGAGGCAGAGGTCGTCGGGTTTCAACATATGGTTCTCGTTTCTGCCCCGGCCCCGAATGTCCGTAGCGAAGTCCTGGCCTCTCTGTCAGGATCAATACCTAGTTGCACAGTTCTGCGTAACAACTGAGATTGTTCGCTCCGCTCAGAATGACCTGTATGGACGCTGTCACCCTGATCCGCTGCAGGCGGATCAGGGTCTCACTTCATGAAGCAGGGTGACTCTCATTTCTGCAACTAAGCACCAGGAGACGGCGCATCCACCATCCGCATCACCAAATGCATCTGAAGACTCATCCAAGCTCCTGGATCGAGCCGCGGCTATCCCTTCAACTTGGGCTTGAACACGACTGAAGGAGCTATTCTCGATCTTCTGAAATGTCTGGCCTCTTCCTTAGCAGCATACTTTGCCTTGAGTTCTTGGAGAGGGCCGGCATCCAGCGCTCTCACCGGGCAGGCAGCCACACAGATAGGCTTCTCGTTCAGTGTTAGTTTGTCCAGGCAGAAGTCGCACATCTGCATCTTGGCCCGATCCTCGGCTCCAAATTGAGGAGCTTCATAGGGGCAGACCTCCTGACAAAGCCGTCCCGCGCAGCGGAGGCACCGCTGGGCTTCGGCTATGGCTTGGGCTTGGCTGAAACCGAGGGCGGTTTCGTGGAAACTGCCAGACCTCTTGGCCACTGGAAACTGGCGCATTTTGCGCTGCTTCGCCTTCCTCACACTCGACGGAATGGATACCTCGATATCCGAGGCATTCACTGATCGTGGGCGACGACTATCCTTGATTACCTCTCCCTTGAGACAGCGGTCGATATGCACTGCTGCTTTCTGGCCGGCGGCGATGCAATGAATGACACTGGCTTCCTGGCCTCCGATAACGTCCCCACCGGCGAAGACACCCTCAATGTTGGTCTCAAACGTGTCAGGATCCACGATGATAGCACCACGCTTCGAGACTTCTATGTCAGTCCCGCCCAGAAAGCTCAAATCGGGTGCCTGACCAATAGCCCAAATGACCGTGTCCGTTGCCAGGGTATGCTCGGTGCCCGGGATGACGTCCATACGCAACTGGCCCTCGTCATCGAACTCCATGTGGCTCAGGCTGAGACACTCAACACCAGCCACCTTGCCCTGGTTGCCCAGCACCTTCGTGACGGTGACCGAAGGATGAATGACAATCCCTTCTTCAGCCGTGGCCTCAAGTTCGGGGCCAGTGGCAGGCATTTCCTCACGGCACTCCAAGCAGGCCATCTGGACATCACGCGCCCCCAGCCGCCAGGCGCTGCGGGCACAATCAACGGCCACGTGGCCACCGCCAACCACCAGAACTCTCTGGCCGACCCTCACCTTCCTGCCCAGATTAACGTCTCTGAGAAACGAAGTGCCCACGAGCACGCCATCCAGGTCGGCGCCGGGTACGGGTAGCGTCTGGCCCTTATGCGCACCGGTAGCTATGAAGACGGCGTTGTAGCCCTGCTGCCTCAGATCGCCAAGGCTCAGGCCGTGACCGACGGGCGTGTTCAGTTTGATCTCCACGCCCAGGCCCCTGATATAGTCGATGTCTCTCTGTAGCACTTCCTTAGGCAGGCGATACTGGGGGACGCCTGCAGCCAGCATCCCGCCGGCCACAGGCAGGGCTTCGAAGACCGTGACGCCATAACCCATCCTGACCAGGTCATAGGCTGCGGACAGCCCCGCCGGGCCTGAGCCGATGATGGCGATTTTCTCTGCCTTGGTGTGGGGAATGGGTTGGGGAACCTCATAGGGCGCAAAGTCGGTGACGAAGCGCTTGAGGGCAGAGATAGCCACAGGCTCATCCAATTTCTGCCTCTGGCAGTCCGTTTCACAGGGAGCTTTGCACACCCGTCCGCAGACAGAGGGAAGGGGCATTTTCTCCCTGATCAGATCAAGGGCCTCTTTATATCTCCCATTGGCTATGAGGGCAACGTATCCCTGGACATCGAGGTGGGCCGGGCAGGCGAGTTTGCAGGGTGCCTGAATTTCAGCACCGGCGAAGAGGGCCAAGGACTCGATGGTCATGACGCCGCAGTGGGATTCGTCCTGGCACTTATTTCGATCCACGACCATCACCCCGTCTTCTTCCCTCTTGGTGATGGCCTTGGCAGGGCAGACGTCCATGCAGACTGGCTCCGCGCAGTGGAAGCAGTTGATGGCTAGGTGTGCCAGCGACAGATGAGGCCACTTACCCTCCTCGATAGCGATGATCCGCTTCCAGTGGGCAGGGCCCGCCGGTATGTCGTGCCAGTCCTTGCAGGCAACGCAGCAAGCAAAACATTCCATGCATCGTGTTTGGTCGTAGAAAAATCCTATCTGCTGCATTGTCTAGTCCTCCTGCGCCTTCTCAATCTGAACCAGAGCATTGCTGGAAGCGGTAAACGCTCCCAAAGGCGAGGGTTTGTCTTTCGTCAGGACGTTCGGATTGCCACCCCGGTCCACCCCATTCTCATCCGGGGCATACCACGCTCCCTCGGGAATATCGACCACCCCGGGCATGATCCTTTGACTGACCCGTGCTGGGATAATCATTTGTCCCCGTTCGTTGAAGACGCGGACGCGGTCGCCGGTACGGATTCCCCTTGCCTTGGCGTCGATGGTGTTCATCAGTGCTTCTTGCGGGACCAGTTCCCTGAGCCAGGGTATGGTCTCCATTTGGGTATGAGCACGCCGCTTGGGGTGAGTGCTGATCAGTTGCAGAGGGTACTTCTTGGTCAGGGGGTCATTCCGGCTCTCCCAGGGCTCGATCCACTTGGGGATAGGGGGGATGAGGGGGTCATTCAGTTCGGCCAGCCGCTCGCTATAGATTTCGATCTTTCCCGAAGGCGTGGGGAAGGGGTGCTTTTCCGGGTCTTCTATCTCTTCCTTGAAACGCACCCAGGGCTCGGGGAGCGGGACCTTCATAACGCCCTTCTCGCGGAACATCTCCAGCGTGAGGGGGAAGCGTAGGGTGTTCTTCTTCGGCATTTGCTCTATGCGCTCCCCATACGTCACGGTATCGAAATTGTCGATCCCCAATTTCTTGGCCAACTCAGCGGCTATGAAGTAATGAGGCTTGCATTCCCCTATCGGCTCGATGCACTTACGCTGGAAGACGAAGTAAGGCTGGTCCGATCCCTGGGTGAAATCGTCCCTTTCCAAGAAGGTGGTGGTAGGAAGGACGATGTCGGCGTAGCGGGCCGTGGGGCTGATGAACTGCTCCAGCACGACTACGGACTCCAAGGCCTTGAAAGCCCGCACCGTCTTGTTGATGTTAGCATCCTGGTTGAGGTAGTTGGTGTTGCAGGTTATGGCCATCTTGTAGTCCGCCGGATAGCCCCCGGACTTGCCTTCAAGAATGGCGTCGGCTACTTCGTGAAGGTTTACGCTGCCTCGAGGGCCTTGCAGGATATAATTGATCTTTGGTGGGAAGTAGTGCTCCGCGGGAGGCCTATCACCCTCCACCGGATTGGGTATATGGTGAAGCACCCCTCCGTAGAGAGACGCTACCGGCATTCCGGTATGAACGATGTCACCCGCCCCTCCGCCGTGTTTGCCCGTGTTCCCGGTCATGGCGCAGAGGGTGTGAGTGGCGCGGTGATACTGCTCACCGTAGGCAGTCCGCCCCGGCACAATCCCGGCCAAGAGGCATGCCGGCTTGGCAGTGGCGTACTCTCTGGCCAGCCGCGCTATGGTGGCCGCTGGGACGCTGGTAATAGGCTCGGCCCACTCCGGGGTCTTGGGGATGCTATCCTCGATGCCCAGCACATAGTCCTTGAATTTGCCAAACCCGATCGTGTATTTGTTGAGGAACTGCTGGTCGTGCAGGTTCTCGGTAATGATGACGTAGGCCATGGCCATAAGCATGGCCGTATCGGTGCCAGGGATAATGGGTATCCATTCGTCGGCAAAGTTGGCGGCGGTATCCGTATACCGGGGATCGATGGCCACGATCTTGATGCCGGCGTCCCTGGCCTGGGCTAGATACCAGCAGAAGTTGTTGTCATGCACTGAGTTTGACGGATTGAGGCCCCACAGGATGATATACTTGGAGTTGAGGATGTCGTTCCGGGTGTTCTGCCTGAAGGTGCGGCCAAAGGTGACGTGCTCCGCGGCAATGGCTCCCCAGAAGGACCAGATGGCCCAGGTAAGGGAACAGCCTCCGGCCATGCAAAGGCACCGATAGATAGGCATGCCCATATTGATGGAGCAAATGTCACCCGCGGAGACAAGAAACAGAATCGAGGCCGGTCCGTAGGTATCCCGAATTCGCCTGATGTCCCCGGCCACGGTCTCCAGAGCCTCGTCCCAGGATATCCGCTCGAATTTTCCGTCCCCTCTTTCCCCCACGCGCTTAAGGGGATGGGTGATGCGGTCGGGGGCATACACCCGTTGACGCTGGGCACGGCCTTTCATGCAGGCCCTGACCTGTGGCTCTTCTCCGTCATCTGTCTCGATCCGGGTGATAACCCCATCCTTCACGTGCACTCGCAGCAAGCAGCTTCCGCCGCAGTGCTGATTGCAGCCAGTGTAGATTATCTGTTCCTCACCAGCCAGAGTCTTGTCGTTGACAACCATGATTTACCTCCTTCGTATCACAGCTACGTCTGTGTGGCGAACATAGCTCTTGGATCACTGCCGGTGGACAGTTCGATGATGTAGCCAAGAGCCGCAGTCGTATCTACATAAGCCCACTTGTGATAGTTTTCGCCGGGGCCTCCCAAAGTCTCCCCAGACCCTACACAGGGGAAGCCAGCCTTCTCCAGTGCCTGGACAGCAGCATCTAAGTTATCCACCCGGACGTGCCCCAGGTGATGCAGACCTTCGCCATGTTTGTCCAGGAAATCACGGTAAATACCCCTTCCCTCGAGGGGCTGGAGCAATTCGATCATGAGGGATCCCAACATGGTGAAGGCGGCCTTGAAGCTGTGCTGGGATGGTTTCCCGTGATAGGTCATTTGAACGAGGGAAGGACTGACTTCAAAGATCATCCATGAGCTGATGCCTAAGAGGCTCTCGTAGCGTTTCATGCTCTCCTCAAGGTCGCGGACGACAACAGCAACCTGAAAGAGCTCTGAGACCTTCACTGTCGAGGGTAGCTGTGGTGCCATTTCCGTCCTCCTTTAGTTGAGTTGGCACAAGTGCGTCACTGGGCTGACTAAGCTGCCAAAGAATACACAATGACATCGTAAACAGAGCTCGATGGTGGTTTGTTTCCTACCTCTCCGGCTTCTTTGTCCAGAGTAGCTCGAACATCACACCGCCAATCTTGTCAGTGTTCAGATAGGCAAAGGCCCCGAAGCCGTAATTATGATGAAATACCGGCTTGATCCCTTTCCTGGCCAAATCAGCCAGCACAGCTTCCATGTCATCAACCTGAAAACCCAGATGGTGTAGCCCTTCCCCTTTGCTGGCTAGGAACTCGGTATAAAGGTTCTCCCCCTCCACCGACTGGATAAGCTCAATCTGGAGCGGCCCCGATTGGGCAAAGGCCGCCTTCATCTTGAGCCTGATGGGCTTGTCCCGCAAGATCACGCCATCCATATCGACATCGATGATGGTGAAAGGGCCTATGCCAAAGGTTGAGGTGTAGTATTGCGCCGTCCTTTCGATGTCCCTGACTACAATCCCAACCTGGCTCACTGGTGGTAGCACCACCTTTCCGGCATTCGTCATCCTTTGTCCTCCTTCAGGCTTTCTCCACCTGTACCAGGGTCGTATTGGAGCAGTAGGCTCCCCCTGGCGAGTGTTCGTCCTTTGTCAGGACGTTGCAGCACCCTCCCGTGTCAACGCCTTTCTCGTCGGGCTTATACCAGGCGCCCTGAGGGATGTCGACTACGCCCGGTATCATCCTTTCTGTCACACTGGCAGGAAGAATGGTCTCGCCCCTATCATTGAAAACCCTGACCCTATCGCCATCCTTGATCCCTCTGGTCTGGGCATCGGCGGAGTTGATAGATACTGCCTGGGTTTGAAGTTCCCTTAGCCAGGGTATGTTGTCGTACTGGGAGTGCGCTCGTCTGATGATATGAGTGGTAATGAGCTGGAGCGGGTACTTGTGGGCCAGCGGGTCACGGCGGCTTTCCCAGGTTGGGATGTACTGGGGGATGGGTGGGATGAGGGGGTCGTTCATGTCCGCCAGCCGCTGCGAATAGATCTCGATCTTGCCGCTGGGGGTGGGGAAGGGGTTGTTTGCCGGGTCTTCGATCTGTTGCTGGAAAGCTACATAAGGCTCAGGGAGTCTCAGCTTGTGAATCCCGTTACTCTTGAAGGTGTCATAGTCGGCGATGTCATTGCTCCCCTTCACTATCTCCCGCAGCCATTCGTCCTCGGTCTTGTCGTTGTAGTCAGGGATACCCAGCTTGTTCGCCAGTTCCATGCAGATTTGAAGATGAGACCTGGACTCGCCTATGGGATCGACAACCTTATTCATATACCCATAGAAGCCAGTGGCTCCGTCAAGGGCGATATCGTTTTTTTCCAGCGTGGTGCAGGTGGGCAGCAGGAGGTCAGCGAACCTGGCCGCCGGTGTCATGAACTGCTCAAAGGCCACCACGAATTCGAGCTTCTTCAGGGCCTGGACTGCCTTGTTGACGTTGAGGTACTGATTGGGATAATCGGTATCTACCAGGTAAAGCAGTTTGTAATCAGCGGGATAACCGCCCGCTTTCCCTTGGAGAATAGCATCCGACATCTTGGCCACATTGATCTGGCCTCTCCTCATGGCGATGCCAAAACTGGCCAGGGAGTTGCGGCGGGGTAGGGCGTTAGACTCCACTGGGTTGGCAGGCGTCCTCATGCCACGGCCCAGGCTGAAGTAAGCGGTTGGCCCGGCGGTGGGCCATGACCGCCCTCCCGAACTACCTCCGGGGATGCCAACGTTACCTGTCATGGCTGCCAGAGTCATGGCTGCCCGGTGGTATTGCTCACCGTAGGCGGTGCGCCCCGGGCCGATGCCGGCGATCAGTGCTGCTGGCTTGGTGGTGGCATATTCCCTGGCCAGGCGCTCTATCGTGGGCGCTGGCACACCGGTAATAGCTTCAGCCCAGGCTGGGGTCTTAGGCGTGCCATCCTCGATTCCCAGGACGTAGTGTCTGAATTGATCGAAACCAATAGTGTATCTGTCCAGAAACTTCTGGTCCTGGAGGTTTTCCTTCACTATCAGGTAGGCCATGGCGATGGCCAGGGCGGCATCAGTGCCAGGGATAATGGGAATCCACTCGTCAGAGAAAGTGGCGTTGGAGTCTGTGTATCTGGGATCGATAGAGACAATCCTGATCCCAGCCTCTTTAGCCTGGGCCAGATACCAGGCGGTGTTGGTGTTCTGGATGGTGGAAGAGGGGTTCCAACCCCACATGATGATCAGCCGGGAGCTGAGGAAATCGTCCCTGGTGTTGCCTGTATCTACAGTGCCGTAGGTAGCCAGTTCGGCAAAGAGGCCGCCTTCGAAAGAGAAGGTGCCCCAAACCTCGGAGCAGCCTCCGATCATGTTAAGCAGCCGGTAATGGCAGGTGGCGCTGTGCAGTCTGGCTGTATCTCCTCCCGACCATTTGAACAGGATGGCTTGTGGGCCATAGGTCTCTCTGACCCTGTTCAGCTCCCCGGCCAGGGTGTCCATGGCCTCGTCCCAAGAGATTGGCTCAAATCTGCCTTCCCCTCTTTCTCCCGTCCTTTTCATCGGATGCAATAGGCGGTCAGGCGCATACGTCCTCTGGCGGTAGGCCCGCCCTTTGGCGCAGGCCCGGAATTGCGGTTCTTCCTGATCGTCTGTCTCCATCCTGGTTACTCTGCCATCCTTGACGTATATCTTCAGGAGGCAAGCTCCTCCGCAATGGCTTGAATGGATAGAATATATGACTTGTTCTGTTTGGGCTGGATGGTGGCTTCCGTCATGCCTCATCTTTTTCCTGCTCTCCCATCTGTCCTTTCTCAACTAGCTCGAACATGACGCCGCCAATGCGGTCGCTGTTGACATAAGCGAATACCGGCGCACCGGGGAGATGCCACACGGGCTCTATGCCCTCCTTGGCCAGTTCGGTGGCGGTGGCGGCGAAGTCGTCCACCCGGAAACAAAGGTGCTGCAGCCCCTCTCCCTTTTGCCGCAGAAAGTCACTGTGGGGCGTTTCACCTTCCATGACCTGGATTAGTTCAATCTGAACAGGGCCGGACTGGAGGTAGGCCACTTTCAGGCGGGAGTCGGAGGGCTGATGGCGATAGGTGAATCCTTTCAACTCCACCTCGCGAAGATGGAAAGGCCCCCAGCCGAAAACGGAGGCGTAATACTCCATGACCTGGTCTATGTCCTGGACCACGATGCCTATCTGGTCTACTGGGGGTAGCTCGACTCTGGGTGCTGGTTCTTTTGCCGTCTGCCTTTACCTCATTGGGGTTCTGCATGGCGATTCTATCTGAGAAAGGTGGGAATTTCAAATTATGGAGGTTGTATAGTAATGTCGTTCTGAAGAGTCCGCTTCGGGCGGACGATGAAGAATTTCAGAGATTCTTCGCTTCGCTCAGAATGACACGAAGGCGTTGATAAACGATCTCAATTGTGGCAGTGTTCAGAGAGGAAATTGCGCCTGATTATTCCTATGAGACACTCATCGGTGGTGAGGTTGCGTAGCTGCCAGTGTAGCAGTGGCTACCTCTGCGGTTCGACAATCACCTTGAGGGAGTCCCTGGCTTCAGCCACCAGTCGGAAGCCCAGACCTGCCTCTGCCAGGTCCAGCGAGTGGGTGATCATCTGCCGCATGTGCGTTCGGTGATCCCTGACCAGATCAACAGCCAGGGCATAATCAGCGGGGCTGCCGGCATAGGAGGTGGTGAGGGTTACCTCATTGCGCCAGAAAAGCTCGTTGATGGAAATTGGGACAGTGACACCGGCATCCGTTGGCGCGAAGAAAAGGACGGTGCCATCGCGCTCCACGCATTGCAGAGCCTGGCGAAGGGCTGACTGAGCACCGGTGCACACCATCACCCGGTCAGCCAAGCGGCCTTGATTTACCTGGCGAAGTCGCGCTGGCAGGTCTGCGCCAGCCTGGAAGGCAAAGTCGGCCCCAAAACGGCGGGCCGCCTCCAGACGGTAGTCGTTGATATCCGTGGCTATTATGCGCCCCACCCCTGAGATACGGGCTAGCTGGATATGCAGAAGACCGGCGATGCCGCTGCCGATGACAAGCAGGCTCTGGCCCAGTTGCACCCTGGCCACCCTTTGAGCGCGGACGACGCAGGCCAACGGCTCCACCAGCGTGGCCTCCTGGTATGATACTTCGTCAGGCAGCAGGAATACGCCACGATCGACGTTGATGGCCGGCAGCCGCACATACTCAGCCAGACCGCCGGGGTCGAAATTGGTGCGGCGGAGAGTGTCGCAGACAGTATGATGACCGCTGAGGCAGTAACGACACGTGTTGCAGGGGACATGGTGTGCCGCTGTGACCCGGTCGCCTTCCTTGTAGCGTGCCACCCCCTCCCCCACCGCCGCCACCTGGCCTCCGATTTCATGGCCCAGCACCAGGGGAGCACGGTCAAGGCGATACCACTCCATGACATCGCTGCCGCAGATTCCACAAGCCTCTACGCGCACCAGAAGCTCACCGGGGCCAATGTGCGGGGTGGGCCTTTCCTCCACCCGCACATCCCGATTGCTGTACCACACAGCTACACGCATTCTACCTCCCTTTCAGCGCAGGACTGGGATAAATCGCACTGGGGCGAAACGCCTCTGGAAACAATCACACTCGCCTGATACCCAACTCTCGGTATGGTGTCTATGAGAAGACTCAGCAATAGAGCTACCAGTGCTATTCCGGCGAAAGCCTGAATCCAGGAGGTATGTACACTGGATTCCGTGTCAAGCACGGAATGACATACTGCATGTTTGTTGTGAGGATACCAGACTAGATGAGCCTGCTTTCGCCAAGTTCTCTGGTGGGCTATACCGCAGCTTCTAGCCGCTTCTCGTTTTGAATCACGACTACGGGACTGGCATTCTCCTCCGGCACAGCAAGTCCCTTTTCCCTCAGGAGATCGACGTGCTCCAGCATCCCCCACTTAGCCTTGTAAAGGCAGTCCTCTACCGAATGCCCTACGCCAGTAAATCCCTCTAATTCAGGAGAATAGAAGCCAAAGAAATCTGGATCCTCAGTGGCTTCTATGACCAGAGAGTACTTCAGGTCAATCATTTCATTGATACCTCCCTTCTTTCAAACCAGCAGCCTTCAGAATTGCGTGACAAGTACCAGTTGGGACTTCTTTCGAGCCATGATAATCGACTCGAATCAATCTACCCCAACCAGGCTTGCCATAATATCGTATTGATCCTTTCTCCTTGATGAGTTCAAACCCATTCTGTTCTAGGGTTCTAACCAATTCACTGAACTTCATCGCCTATCCAAACAAGCATGGTCAATTGCGAATGCACCAACTATGTCCCTTGGCTTTTGATACTATTATATATCTCCTGAGCCTCTTTGGGAGTGGCGTTTTGGTGAATGATGGCCCGTATGCCCTTGATCATCCCCACAGGGAAATCGTTTTGCCAGATATTCCTTCCCAGATTCACGCCTACAGCGCCTTTCTGCATGCCATCGTAGACAAACTGGAACACCTCGAACTCCGAATCGGTCTTAGGCCCACCGGCCATAACCACGGGGACAGGGCAGCCCCTTACCACCTTCTCAAAGCCGTCTTCGCAGTAGTAGGTCTTCACCACGCGCGCGCCTAGCTCTGCCCCAATACGGGAGGCCAGGGCCAGATAGCGGGCGTCCCGTTTCGCCAGTTCCTTGCCCACGGCGGTAACGGCCATTACGGGGATGCCGTATTTCTCACCTTCGTCAACGAGCTTAGAGAGGTTCAGCAGCGACTGGCGCTCGTAGTCGCTGCCCACGAAAATGGAAATGCCCACTGCGCAGGCATTAAGGCGGATGGCCTCCTCCATGGAGGTGGTGATTCCTTCGTTGGCCAAGTCTTTCCCGACGACGCTAGCGCCACCGGATACGCGGAGGATGATCGGCTTGGCGCTGTCGGGGTCTACCGAGGAGCGAAGCACCCCCCTGGTAATGAAAACAGCGTCAGCATAAGGTAGGAGCGGCTCGAGAGTCTGGCGCGGTACTTCCAGTCTTGTGGTGGGTCCCTGGAAGTATCCGTGGTCTACTGGCAAGAAGAGGGCATGTCCATCCGATTGAATTAGTTGCGCCATACGGTTTGCCATTCCCCATTCCATCGTGGTAGTCCTCCTGTAGTCTTTTTGCCTTTCGTGGTTGAGCTAGGTTGGAAAGCCTCTTAACCCGCTCCCGTCATCCCGGCGTCTGCTTCCCCTCGGCGTCGCCGTGGTGCGATTGGAAAAAGGCCGTCTCCATCTCGATTGCCTCAGCAGGCAAGGGGTTAACTCTCCCCAGGCTCAGGGCGAAGATATATGTCCTGGCTGTCTTTTCCATTAACTCGCAAATGGCAAAGGCCTCCTGCATGTCTTTTCCCACGCTGAGAGCGCCATGATTGGCTAGAAGGACAGCATTTCGTGGCCCCAGCGCGGAAATCGCATTTTTGGCCAGTTCCAGGCTGCCAGGCAGAGCATAGGCGGCCACTTTTATCTCGCCGCCAAGGTAGACCACCTGATCATCGAGAAAGGGAGGGATATCCAGGCCAGCAGCGGCAACGGCACTGCTAAAAACGGGGTGGGAGTGGATAACGGCGTTCAGCTTCTGGCGCGCTTTGTAAATCCCGATGTGAAGCAGCTTCTCTTCAGAGGGAGCGTGCCTCCCGTCGATGCGCTCCCCGTCAAGATCGACCACTACCAGGTCATCGAGGCCCAGCGTATTGTAATAGCGCCCGGTGGGGGTAATGACCACCAGCTCCCGTCCACTGGTCTCCCTGAAGCGCAGGCTGACATTTCCAGAAGTGCCCACCACCAGGCCCTTTTCTGCCAACAATCGGGCCGCCTGAAGCACCGTTTTCTTCTCAGAATCCCACATACTACGTTTATCTCCTTACTGAGAGCCAAATTTTTTGGCTGTCAAGATCAAAGCTGCGCTTTCTCTCTGGTTGGCCGACACTGCTTTCCGTATCGCCTGAGGAGATTATAGCATCAGGCTTGACAGGTTGCCACGAGCGCTGGCTGGCGTGATGTCCCTACTATTAAGTTGCGGTGCGCTACCTTCTGGATTCCGGCGGAAGCCGGAATCACCCATGCCGGCTCACACCAGCACCACCAAAGAATGAAAATGACGAGGCAGGCTGCCGTCACAGGGTTGCTGGATTCCCGCTTCCGCGGGAATGACAGACTGGAGGGTAGACCCTGCTACTAACTTGACCATCGCGGGCGGGCAGGTTGGGAAACCTGCCCTACGGCTTCTGCTACTGAGCGCCTATTTTCGGAAGAATGGCATTGCTAGGTATTTTCAGAGACAGCACGCCGGTTCGGCATGACCACCGAGATTCTTCTCCCGCCTCAGGCGGGCGGATCAGGGTGATAACCCAGGGCTGCTATTCTGATCCTCCCATGAGGAAGGAGAAGAATACCGTTTTGCTTATTTCAGTAAGAAAAGACCAGGAGCTTGCCCCTGGCCGTCATTCTTCTTCATCTCCTTGGAACACCTGTTCCTGCTGGCTCTCTGTTGCTAGAGGCAGTGAAAAGCCGAAGGTGCTGCCTTTGCCCTGCTGGCTTTTTACCCACATCTGCCCCCCGTGGAGTTCCACCAGCATCTTTGACAAGGCGAGCCCTAGCCCCAATCCGCTGAAACGCTCCTTATCTGCCTCGCCCCGGTAATAGGGAGTGAACAGCCATTGCTGGTCTGCCTCGCTTATCCCACGACCCGTATCCTCCACCTCCACCATCAGCCTATCACCCTCCACTTTGGCCCTTAGCGTGATCGTTCCTCTCTGAGGGGTGAATTTGCAGGCATTGCTCAGCAGATTGAGCCCCACCTGGCACAGGCGGCTCTCGTCAGCCCAGATCGGCGGAAGGGAGGGCGGCAGATCCAGGAGCAAGGTTTGGTGTTGACTCAAAGCTATAGGGTCCATGTCCTCAACCAGTCCCTTCAGCACTCTGGCTGGGTCTACGGACATGAGATTCAGGCGGAGCATACCTAGCTCGCCTCTGGCCACGTCGAGGAGTTCGTCAATCCTATTGTTGAGATTCCCGGCACTGCGGTGGATGTTCTTTGCCATTCTAGACAGTGGCCCTTCTGGAAGCTCCAGCGCCATCAGTTCGCTGGAAGCGATCACCGAGGTGAGCGGCGTCTTTAGCTCGTGCACCAAAGCTCTGGTGAGCTCCACCCTTTTCTGCATCTCCTCCACTAACTCAGACCGCAATTGTGTTTCCCGTTCGTAAGCCTGTTGCAGCTCTTCCTCTGCCCGCTTGCGTTCGGTGATGTCGTGAAAATTGACCACAATGCCCTCTACGGCGGGATGATGGAGAAGGTTTCTGGATGTACCTTCGATGGTGTGCCAGGACCCATCTCTGAACCTGACACGCAGCTCAAAACGAGAGACGTAACTCGGGTCTTGCAGCAATCGGGCTAAATCCTCAAGCGCCCAGGCAATATCATCCGGGTGTATGTGGTCGGACAAGTTCCTGCCAGCTTCCTCCTCCGGTAAGTACCCCAGCACGTTCAGATAAGACGGGCTTTGGTAGCGGATCGTCCCATCAGTATTAAGGATGGCCATGGCATCCGAAGCGTTTTCTATCAATGAACGGTAGAACTCTTCCTTGTGTTGTAGCTCTTGCTCCGCCCGCCTGCGCTCGGTGACGTCGCGGATGACAGCTAGGGCAGCCGGCCTGCCCTGGTACTGGATGGTAGTAGCCCGTGCCTCTGCCTCCTTTACCGTGCCATCTTTGCACAGCATTCTAGTTTCCAGGATAGCTGAAACCGGTGTCCCGGCCATCCGCCTATCGTATCTCCGGGCAACCAGGTCTCGGTCTGAAGGGTCTATTGTATCCAGGAAGGGCATGCCGGTCAGCTCTGCCACGGAATAGCCGGTAATCTGGGCATGAGCCTTGTTGGCGAACTTGATGAGCCCATCCTGCACGATGACTATGCCGTCCGCCGCTTGCTCCGCCACGGCAGCATACTTGGCTTCAGACTCCCGCAGTGCCTCCTCAACCTGCTTCCGCTGGCTAATGTCGCGGGTTACTCCCAGAATTCCTGTGGGTCTGCCATCAGAGTCGCGCATGACTGAGACTACACTTTCTGCCCACATGATGGAGCCGTCTTTGCGGTACATCTCCAGCTCCGTCCTTCCATGATCTTGAAAGTCTCCTGGTGGCAACTTCCCTGCATTGAGTACACTTTGCAGGGCCCTGGCGGCAATCCCGAGCGAGGCGGGGGTCATGGAATCTGCCAGGCTGCGGGTCATCCCTTCCTCAACGCTGAAGCCCAGCAATCGCGTGATAGCCGGATTAAGGTAGGTGACCTTCATGTCCGTATCCATGACGTATATCAGGTCGGTCACATTCTCGGCCAGCAGACGGTATTTCTCCTCACTCTGTTTGAGCGCTTCCTCCGTGCGCTTGCGCTCGGTGATGTCGCCGAAGTTGACTACAATCCCATGCACGGCCGAATCATGAAGAAGGTTTCTGGCTACACCTTCGATAATGTGCCATGACCCGTCCCTGGTCCTGATACGCACCTCAAAATGCGAGGCGTGGCTTGGGTTTTGCAGCAACCGAGCAAGATCATCAGACAGCTTGGTGACATCATCCGGGTGTATTTTGTCGAGCAGGCTACCACCAAGTTCCTCCTCCGGTACGTATCCCAGCGTGCGAGTATAAGGCGGGCTTTGGTAGCTAATGGTTACATCATCATTCACAACCAGCACGGCATCCCGAGCGTTTTCTAAGAGCGACCGAAAATACTGCTCTCTCTGCTGGAGCGCTTCCTCTGCGCGCTTGCGCTCGGTGATGTGGTGGGAAATAATTTGCACCGCATACGTATTGCCTCTTTCGTCTTTGATTGGGTGGAGGACTGACAAAAACCAGCGTTTGCCGGAAGGAAACTCCACCATATCCTCAAACTCTGCGGGTGTGCCTGACAGTGCTACCTGCCGATGTCTCTCCTGGTAGGCGGCACCCTGTTCGGGGAACAGTTCGTGATACGATTTGCCGACAAAATCTTCTGGTCTTCCTCCGAAGTTCCTGGCTCCGACGGCGTTGATCAATAGAAGGCGGCCATCAATGTCATAAACGGTGACGGGGTCAACATGGCTATCAAAAAGCGACCGATACCTCTCCTCGGATTTTCGCAGTTCCTTTTCTGACCGCTTGCGTTCTGTGATATCCCTGTATATGACATATACCCCGACTGTATCGTCACCAAACCGGATGGGGCAACCCAGCGCGGATACATCTACCAGGCTGCCGTCCTTGCGTTTTCTCACTGTGTCTTTCTGCAGGATGACGTCTCTATGCTGACTTGCCCAAGATAACGCTGACGCTTCCTCAAGACGGTCTTCAGGGACAACAACGTCATTAATAAGGCGGCCTCTGATTTCCTCTGCCCGGTAGCCAAAGAGCGTCTCGAACCCGGCGTTGACGTTGACGATCCTGTCGGCATCATTCAGCCAGGCAATACCTTCCGGGGAGTTGTCAAAGAGCTGCTGGAAGTAGGCTTTCTGAAGCTTCAGCGCCTCCTCGGCGCGCCTGCGCTCGGTGATGTCGTTAGCTATGGTGAGCAAACATGGCTCGCCGCGGAGATCGATAAGCTCTACGGAGACCAGTCCCGTACGAATCTGGCCCGACCTCGTGTGGAAGTCAAATTCCAGATCGCTGATTCTCCCCTCTGTCTGCACCATGCGGATTACTCTGTCACGATCCTCCTGCCTGGCAAACACGCCGAGCTCCGGTGTGGTGTGCCCGATTACCTTCTCACGCTGATAGCCCGTAGCCCGTAGGAAGCTGTCGTTCACGTCGACATAGCGTCCCTCCTTCAGCGTCGTGATGCATACCGGGTCGGGGCAGGCACGAAAAGCTGTGGCGAACTTGTCCTCCGACCGGCGCAGGGACTCTTCTGCCTGCTTGTGTTCGGTGATGTCCTTAAGTGAAATCAGCCCGGCCAGTTTTCCCTCGTATTCGATCCTGGTTCCTGTGGCGCTTATCCATATTTCCCTGCCGTCTCCAGCCAGTGTCCGGTACTCCTCAACGTGGCGCAAATCCTTTTCAAGCAAATCTTCGGTAATAACCCTGGCGACTCGCTCTTTTTCTTCCGGAGCGACAAAGTCGAGTATACTCAGTCCGATGGCATCCATGCCAGACCCGAGGCCATACATCCTGGCGGCAGCTTCACTGGCAGCCACTACTTTCAATTCGCTGTCCACGATAAGCGCACCGTCAAGTGCGGACTCAAACAGAGCCCTGAACACGCTTTCGCTCTGGCGCAGGGCTTCCCCTGCTGGCTTGCGTCTTGCCCTAGCCTGTTTTTTCCTCGGTGCCTTTAGCGGTGCTTTCGGTTCCTTCTTGCTGTTGCCTTTCATGGAGTCCATCCTCCCTTCCAGAGGGCAGAGTGAGTGAATGAGTGAGTGCCCTCCCTTCGCTCTTTCTCACAGGCCAATGGTACGGTTTGGCATCCCGCCTACATGATAACGCCAGTATAGGCCTAAATCAATAGGGTATCACAGGGGGTGTTGATCAATGTCAGTCTCACGAAAATACGGCGCTTTCATGTTTGTTGGTGCTGGTGTGAATCAGTGAACCATTCCGTGCTTGACACGGAATCCAGTGTACATATCTTCTGGATTCCGGCTTTCGCCGGGATCACCCATGCTGGGTCACACCAGCACCACCAAAGAACGAAAATGACGAGGCAGGCTGCCGTCACAGGGTTCCTGGATTCCCGCTTCCGCGGGAATGACAGTCTTGAGGTTAGCCCCTGCTACCGGTATTTTCGAAGTAATGACACGAGTGGCTCTGTTGAGTGTTTTCATAGACATTACATTAGGTGCTCTTTCAAGAAATCGGCTTCAACCTGGACCGTCTTCTCAAACCAGTCGCCGGTATAAACGTCAAAATGACCCACGGGCATGCGGATGAGCCTGGCGTTCGGCATTCTGGCAGCCGCTTTCTCTACTATGCCCGGCCAAATAATAGAGTCCTTTTCGGCCATGATGATCAGTGCTGGACAATTCACCTTTCTGGCTACCGTTATCGGGCGGTAGAATGGCACGGCAAAGAATATCCTTGCCGGGCATTCGTTCTTCCAGGAGGAACCTTGAGGGACGATGGAGAAATAGCCGGGCTTGGAGTCCGGGGCATTCATCACCGCCAGTGTGCCGGGATCGCCTACAACTGGGATATAGTAAGGACTGCGGAAGGTGAGTAGCCTGAATATATCCCGGCAAGCTGCCACCAGACCCCGCATTGTCTGTTTCAATTCCATCTTTCCACGGGATGACAAAGAATCCACATAGGGCACTTGAGCTGTGATTGCTTTGATGTCCGGATCTTGCGCCGCGGTGACTATAACATGGCCTCCACTGAAGGAACTCCCCCACAGGGCTATGCGGTGGCTATCTACCTCAGGGAGAGAGCGGACATGGGCCAAGGCCGCTTTCCAGTCCTGAAGGTGACGGGAGGGGCTTACCAGGTTTCTGGGCTGTCCATCGCTATCCCCGAAGCAGCGATAGTCAAAGACGTATACTGCTATTCCTGCTGCGGCAAATCTTTCGGCGTAGGCTGGCAGTCTGAAAGTCTTCTCCGCGGCAAAACCATGAGCCATGATGACCACTGGTGGGTGTTCTGTCCCTTTTGGCCGGTAAAGCCAGCCGCGGCACTTTGTTCCCCGGCTGAGAAAGTCTGAATCAGTCCTAATGAACCCCTGGGATTGAGCGTTCATGCTTCCCTCCGCTTTGTGTCTGGGCCTTTGGCCTGTTGATCAAGGAGTGCCTAGATAGCCCTGCCTATCTGTGCGCCGGCAGCGATGGCTTCCATGGCCTTGCCTGGAGTCTCGGCGTCACCAATGACATGCACCTGGCTGACCTTGCCCTCGATCTCCCTGGCCAACCGGTTGACGGACACCGCCCCCATAGCCAGGACGATGGTATCCATTCCTCTGATGGTCTCCTCTTTGCCATCATGGTTGATGACTACTCCGTCGCTGGTTATCCTCTGAATGGTGGCTGATGTGACCGCCTTTACCTTCTGCTCGGCCAGACGCTGGAGCAGAAAATACCTTGGGCCATGAGCCATGTCAGCGGCAAGCTCAGGCAGCATCTCGATGATGGTGACTTCCCGTCCATAGGACGCCAGAAGGTCAGCGGTCTCACAGCCCACCATGCCGCCCCCTGCCACGAGCACCTTTCGGCCAGTAGTCACCCTAAAGGTGAGGACATCGTGGGCGGTAACCACATTCTGGCCGTCTGCCCCCAGGATATCAGGGATGAGGGGCTTGCTGCCGGTAGCAATGATCACCACTTCGGGCTTCAGATCTTTCACAGTGGCCGCTGTGGCCTCCTGCCCCAGCACCACCTTCACCCCGGTCTGGCTCAACTGCCGCGCCTGATATTTGAGGAAGGGTATGATCTCCTGCTTTGTTGGTGGGATGGAGGCGATGCGAAACTGCCCGCCAAGCTCCTTTTCTTTCTCGTAGAGCGTAACATGGTGCCCTCTGAGGGCGGCCACGCGGGCGGCCTCCATCCCGGCAGGCCCACCACCGACCACCAGGACGCGCTTAGTACGAGCGGCCGGGGTGATGGCCATCTGTCTCTCGCGGCCTACCTCCGGGTTCACCTGGCACTTAGTAGCAAAGGTTGTCCTCAGGCTGTGGATGCACCCGTCGAGGCAACTGGTACACCATCGAATGTCCTCAAACCGCCCGGCGGCCACCTTGTTCGGCCACTCCGGGTCGGCGTAAAGGCCCCGCCCGATAGCCACCAGGTCGGCCTTGCCCTGGGCTATCACCTGGTCGGCCATCAAGGGATCATTTAGCCTGCCGGAGGCTATGACAGGCACGTTTACCACCTTCTTGATTTGTTCGGCGGCATACACGTTGTGCCCCTTGGGGACAGCCGCAGGGGCAACTATGTAGGTCTCTGCGTTGACATAGACCCCTGTTGAGACATGGAGGCAGTCCGCCCCGGCGGCGACGAGCCACGGAGCGATGGCCAGGGATTCGTCCAGATTACGGCCTTCAGTAACCCGCTCATCGGCACTGAAGCGAAAGATGATAGGGAAATCTGGCCCTACCTTTGCCCGTGAGGCCTCCAGGACTTCCAGGGCGAAACGCATCCGGCTGATGAGGTCTCCGCCGTACTTGTCCGTTCGCTTGTTGCTGTAAGATGACATAAACTGAGCGATGAGATACCCATGAGCGCCACCGATCTCTACAGCGTCAAACCCTGACTCCTGGACGCGGCGGGCAGCCTGAGCGAAAGAGTCGATTATCTCCTGGATTTCTGAAATGGACATCACATGGGGCACATCCTGGCAGTAGGGGCAAGGACATGGCGGCAGCGACGGAGCCCAGGGTGGCCTGTCCGGGCCGATTGCCGGTGCTTGCCGGCCAGGGTGCCAGACCTGGATGGAAAGCTTGGCTCCGACCGCATGAAGATGGTCGGTGAACCGTTTCCAGGCTGGGATAAACCTGTCGTCGTACATGGAAGTTATGGCGATCTCGCCCATGCCAAAGGCGATGGAGGGATGGATAACGGTGTCCTCCACCATGATGAATCCAGCGCCGCCGACGGCCCTGGCCTCATAGTAGTCCAGCACTCTGTCACTGGGCGAGCCATCCTCATTGGCCATGAGTGTCCCCATGGGGGCCATGACTATGCGGTTCTTCAGTTTCATGCTCTTGATGTTGATTGGCTTGAAGAGATATTCCAGCTTCATCGGCTCTTTCATTTGCTCTGGCTCTCCTTTCGCTTCCTTTTCTAGACTGGGAACTTGCGAAGGACTATCCTGGCAGCTTCAGGTTGTTATCCGTCATCATCCCCAACGACAACGTCTTCCTTGGCAAGCCACGATGAGGAGCGGCTGGCATCCATAAACCGCTGTTCGTCCTGGCGGAGCAACTTCCAGGCCTGCTGCCCTTCTGGCGTGGAGAGGGACCTCTCTAGACTATCGCGATCCTTCCACCAAAGCTCATTGACGCCATCGTAGGGTTCCAGAGCGCCGCGCATGGCCCGCATGGCATCATTCAGGGGGTCATCTAATGTGTGGGCCTGGACATAGCACATTAGGCCTAGTGCGGTGGCATGCCGCCGCACTAGCGACCCGTGAGTCTCTCGCCAGTAAGTCTGGCACTCCTGTAGAGAGAGATCGGGAAGCCGACGGAAGAAGTGAACCAATTTTATAGTCGGCTCTCCCTTCCTGGCGACTATTCTCCCTGATCCCCCTTTGATGATTTCCTCTCTGGCCAGCCACAGCGAGGAGCGGGCGGTATCTATGAATCGCCGTTCATCCTCACGGATTTCCTCGTCGCTAAGCTGGGCCTCCGGCTTTGAGAAGGACACTAACAAGTCCTCGTAGTCCTTCCAATAGATGTTGGCTACGCCGTCGTATGGCTCCGTGGTACCACTCCAGGTTTGTAGCCTCTCGTTGAGCGGATCATCGAGCCTGGAGGCCTGGACGTAGCGGCGCAGGCCTATGGCCGCCGCCCGCCGCTGCACCAGCGAGCCATGGTTCTCGCGCCAGTAACGGTGGCATTCGGCCAGAGATAGCTGGGGAAGCCGTCTGTATACATAGACCAGCTTGATCATGGAAGCCCCCCTTTCCTCACAGTGAAGCTGCTTGCTGTGCCCCTGGCTTAAGAAACCGTATGCTGAACATATCGAATCTGACTCCATCTGTCAAAGTTTTCGCGGTTGCCAAATTGAGATAGCGACTAGTAGAATGATGGAGCGGATTATAGTCCCCAAAAACACATCACCGAAAGGAGCCGAAATGAAAGAAAGAGGTCGAAAAGAGGAACTGAAGGACTACAGTGGGCCGTACATCCCCAACCTGAAGTACGAGGACTTCTCCAAAGAGGTGCTGGTGAAGCTATTGCTGGCCTACTCCAGAGAGGTCAACGTGCTGCCCACCTACTGGGCAGAGGAGGTCCGCAAGAGGCTCGGAAGGGAAGTGGAAAAGGAGTGCCTGTTGTCCACCTGGACGAGGATAGGCAAATATGAAACAGGGTGGGCCATGCAGGCGGCCGGGATCGAGGGGAACGACGTAGAGACCTATGTCAAGGCTACTCAGTTGATGGGATCCTTTGCTCAGGGGTACTACAAGTATGACTTCGATTTGAAGAATAAGAACCACGCTATTCTCACTGTTCATTACTGTCCAGCATTTAATGCCATGGAGAAACAGGGTGACCTGGAGTGGTTAGATTGGGTTTGCACGGTGCTGGAGGATGAAGGGATGAAAGCCTATGTCAGGCCGGTCAACCCGGAGATACAGGTGAGGCGTCTGAGAGCCGGCCGACGCAAGAGCAAGGACGAGCCTCATTGCCGATGGGAGTTTAAGCTCGAGAAGTAGGGGCGACGCTGGACATACTAGAAGATGCGAGTTGTGAGGTGAGATAAGGGGCATCATACACAAAGAGGGAAAGGAGATTAGAAGTGGCACAGAAAAAGGGAACGAAAGGCGTGACAGGAAAGAAGGCGGCCGAGCAGGAGCCGAAGATTGCGCCTAGAGAGCTGAACGACCTCAGCGGGCCCTTTGACCCGAACCTGATGTTTGCTGATCTGTCCAAGGACTTTCTTCTCAAGATTATGGAGGTCTGGCAATTCGCCTGGATTCACCTGGCTAACGCCTTCTACGATGCGACCAAGAAGAGGTTCGGTGTTGATGCGGCCAACGAGATTCAACTGGAAGCCTGGGAAACAGTAGGGCAAAATGTTAATCCCAGGTATGCCAAGATAGCCAACATCAAGCTGAACACGGTGGTAGACTCCCTGAAGGCCTTGCAGTTACCCCTGGACAACACCATGGGCAATCTGTACAAGACTCAGTACAACATCATAAATGAGAATCATGTTGTCATAACTATTCCACAATGTCGGTCGCTGTTGTACTACGAAAAGCGAGCTCCGGAAATGATAAACTGGTTCTGTCATGTGATGGAAAAAAAGGCTATGGAGAAGTACCTCATAAATCCCAAGATAAAGGTGACACCCTTGAAGCTGCCGCCCCGCAAGAGTCCGGACGAGATTTCCTGCCAGTGGGAATTCAAGATTGAGGGATAGCCCGTAGGCGACTATGAAGCAGGAAGGAGGCTTGGAGTGGATCTGGGGTTAGCAGGCAAGACGGTAGTAGTTACTGGTGGTGGCTCCAATATCGGGCGGGGCATCGTTTTGGGCTTCGCCAGGGAGGGGGCAAGGGTTGTCAACGCCGAGATCGATGTAGAGCAGGGGCAAAAAGTAGTAGATGAGGCAAATGGCGTTGGTGGTGAGGCTGTCTTGATCAAAACGGATGTGACGGAGTGGGGCTCTGTACAGGAGATGGCGAGGCAAACGCTAGATAGATTCGGACATATAGACGTGCTGGTCAACAACGCGGGCGGGACGCAAAGCATGCGGCCGTTCGTGCAGAAACCCAGAGAGGAGTGGGACTGGGAGATAAAGCTGAACTATTGGGGGGTCATCAACTGCACCCGAGCTGTGGTTGATTGCATGATAGAGCGCCAGAGCGGGAAGATCGTCAACATTGCCTCCGGTTCAGGCCAGGTGGGAATCGGAGGAGTGAACCTGGCTGTTTACGGAGGCGCCAAGGGTGGGGTGATTGCACTGTCCAGGGCTTTGGCCTGGGAACTGGGCCGCTATGGGATAAACATCAACGTGGTCTCGCCCGGCTGGATCGTCCCTCATACCACAGACGACGTGGGTGAAGGGAGCTTTTGGAAGCAGTGGGGCTATGACTTCTTCACGCCCGACAAGCTGAAAAGAGCAATGAAGAACTGGCCTATCCCACGACTGGGCAGGCCGGAGGATATTGCCGACGCTGTCCTTTTTCTGGCATCTGAGCGGGCATCTTTTCTGACGGGCCAAACAATAAGCGTCAGCGGCGGACTTGCCATGTGGTAGGATTGGTCTGGCAGAAATAGTAGTCCTCCGTGATATGAGATCCTTCGCTGCCTCTGCGCTTTCACTCCGTGAAGGGCCGAGCTTCGGCTTAGGGTGAGAGCGCTCATTGATAGGTGCCATTCTGATCCGCCGCAGGCGGAGAGGAATCTCACGATACGAATTATCAGTATCCTGATTGCAAGGTGATCCACATCAGCAAGAACAAGCGGCGTGATGCCGAGTCAAGGCCGAGGCGGGCCTAGCCCAGCGGGGAAGCTCTGGTAAGGGGATTAATGCCAACCTTTGGATATGCGGGAAATATTCTGAGAGTAGACTTGTCTTCGGGAAGGGTCACCACAGTTCCGACGATTGACTATGCCACCGATTTTCTGGGCGGCAGAGGCATTGGTGCCAAGATATATTGGGATGAAGTGCCGCCGGAGACTAATGCCTTCGACCCCGAGAACAGGTTGATATTTGCCACGGGTCCCCTGGCTGGATTGCCTGCGATTGCCGGTTCGCGGTGGCAGGTCTGCGGCAAATCGCCCGCCCCAGCCCGCCAGCAGTTCTCCTATGGCAACCTGGGGGGTAGGTGGGGGGCTGAGCTGAAATTCGCCGGATACGATGCCGTCGTCGTCCAAGGCAAGTCGGAAAAACCGGTCTACCTTCTCATCCGCCGTGATATGGTTGAGCTTAGGGATGCTTCTGCCCTGTGGGGAAAAGGGGCTATCGAGGCCAGAGAAGCCCTTAAGGGTGAACTAGGACAATCAGCCAGGGTAGTGGCCATCGGCCCCGCAGGCGAGAACCTAGTGAGAATGGCAACTCTTCTGGCGGACAATGACGCCAGTGGCTCGGCGGGTATGGGCGCTGTGATGGGATCCAAGAAGCTGAAGGCCATCGTTGTTGAGGGCGCGGGTAAGGGGGTGGCGGTGGCTCGACCCGAGCGGCTACGAGAGTTGACCCAGCATTATCGAGGGCTAGTGCCAATTATCCTTCGACACTCGAACTACCGGTTTTCCACGGAAGTCGTGCCCAGCCTGAGCCGCACCAGGATGAAGAAGATGGATCCCTGTTATGGCTGTAGGGGATGCTCCAGACGACTCTATGAAGCCGATGATGGAATGACAGGGAAGTTCTTCTGCGCCTCGTGCCTATTCTATCAACCGTGGTCAGTATCCTATTACGGTCAATGGAATGATGTGCCCTTCCATGCCACGAAGCTTGTGGACACCTATGGGCTTGATTCTAAAGTCATCGACCGAATGATTAGCTGGCTTCACCATTGCTACAAAGCTGGTATCCTGACTGACGAGAATACGGGCATCCCCGTGTCAAAGACGGGGAGCGTGGAGTTCATAGAGACTCTGGTCAGGAAGGTTTCATTGCGTCAGGGCTTCGGAGAAGCCCTGGCCAAAGGAGTGGACGAGGCTGCCAACTCCATAGGCCGAGAAGCCAAAGAACAGCTCAAGAGTGCAGTGCACATAGCGATGCCGGGGTACACTGAGATTTACAGTCCGAGGCTGTACATCACCAATGCGCTTTTCCATGCTATGGAGCCCAGACTGGCGATGCCACAGCTTCACGAAGTGAGCACGCTTGTAGCGAAATGGGTATCATGGGTCAAGAAAGAGCCTGGGGGTGTAGCTTCTTCTGAGGTAGTACGCGCCATAGCCAAGCGGTTCTGGGGAAGCGAAGTGGCTGGTGACTTCTCTACATACGAGGGTAAAGACATGGCAGCAAAGATGATCCAGGAACGAGAGACTGCCAAGGACTGTCTCATTCTTTGTGATTATCTTTGGCCCATCATTGACCTTCAGAACACCGAGGACCACGTGGGTGACCCCACCCTGGAAAGCAAGCTTCTGGCTGCTGTAACGGGGTGGGATATTGATGAGAAAGGGCTTTACAGGATGGGCGAGCGAGTTTTCAATTTACAGCGTGCCATACTGGTACGGGAGGGGCAGCGGGGCAGAGGTTTCGATGACCTTTCTGACCGCTGCTTTTCCGAGCCTCTCCAGTCCGACTTTATCAACCCGGGTTGCCTGGTGCCCGGTAAAGACGGGGAAGTCATATCACGAAAAGGAGCCGTCGTAGAGAGGGAGAAATTCGAGCGGATGAAAGATGAATACTATGCGCTGCGGCGATGGGATGTGTCCACCGGTCTGCAAACCAGGGCCTCTTTGGAAGAGCTGGGGTTGAAAGAAATTGCCGACGACCTTCAGTCGAGAGGCCTGATAGCTGAAGCTCGCGGATAGAAGCTGCGGAAGCCCCTTTGATTGGTCTACCTCTAATCTCTGGCATCGGGCAAATCCTGAGAGGGTTTAACCATTTGCGGCGGGCGCTGTTTGATGGTGGGGTGTGGGGTGTTGGAAGATGCGCCACGAGGCGATGAATTTGGCAATCTCCACGGCGATGAGAACTGTGGAGCCAACGCCAACGACTACGATCCAGTCCCCCAGGGTTAGGGGGGCTGTCTTCAGGGCAACCTGAAGGAAGGGCACGTAGATAGCTGCCAGCATGAGGAGAAATGAACTGGCGCAGGCATAGACTAGCCATTTGTTGCTGAAAAGCCCTATCCGGAAGACAGAAGTGCTAGCCGAGCGGCAGTTAAACGCATTGGCCAACCGCAGCATAATCAAGGTAGCGAAAAACAGCGTCATGGACTTGGTGAGACTCTCACCGGCACTCCATCTGAACACTGACAAAGCAGCAACGCCAATCCATAGCCCAACGCAAGAAATATAGATAATAGCATAGCGATTGAAGATGCTGGCCCGGGGGTTGCGTGGTGGCCGCTTCATCATGCCAGGCTCTGGCGGCTCCACCCCTAGGGCGATGGCCGGGGCACCATCCATGAGCAAGTTTATGAACAGTATCTGGGCGGCCGCCAGAGGCAAAGGCAGACCCCAAAGCAGTGCAGCTACCATGGCAATAACCGTCCCCAAATTATCAGTGAGGAGGTATGTCAGAAATTTTCTTATGTTGGCAAAGATGCTTCGGCCCTCCTCCACGGCCGCCACAATGGAGGCAAAATTGTCATCTATTAGAACCATGTCGGCAGCTTCCTTGCTGACGTCGGTCCCAGTTACCCCCATAGCAACCCCGATATCTGCCTTCTTCAGGGCAGGGGCATCATTCACCCCATCCCCAGTCATGGCTACTACATATCCTTTCTTGGCCAGGGCGTCTATCACCCGCATCTTGTGAGCTGGGGAGACCCGGGCATAAACGTTCACCTGCTCCACTATCCGCTCGAACTCCTGATCGCTCAATTCATCCAGTTCAGCTCCGCTAAGAGCTATGCTTTCCTTGAGCAGACCAAGCTCCCGTGCCACGGCTACTGCCGTGAGCTTATGATCCCCAGTAATCATAACCGGCTTTATGCCAGCTTCCTCACATACCTTAATCGCTGCCTTGACCTCTTCTCGTGGTGGGTCGATCATCCCGACAAGACCGACAAAAACCATCGCCTGTTCGGCATTGACAGCAGGCTCAGTATCGGACAATGGCTTATATGCCATAGCCAATACGCGCAAGGCGTCCTCAGCCATGCCGCGGGCTATATCCATGATTTTCTCTTTATCTCTATGGCTTAGTTCTTTTTCTTCGCCGTTTTGGTAAATACGAGTGCAGGAGTCAAGGATTATCTCAGGGGCTCCCTTGCTGTAGGCCAGCTTTCCCTTAGTTCCCTGGTGAATGGTGGTCATCCTTTTCCTTTCGGCGGAGAAAGGTAGCTCATCCAGTCGAGGAAACTCAGCGTTAGACTGGTCCTGCAATATCTTGGCCTTGGCCGCAGCTACAATCAATGCCCCTTCGGTGGGGTCACCTTGAATATGCCACGAGCCGTCATCGGGGGTGAGGCGAGCATCATTGCACAGGGCACCTACCCGGAGCAGAGTCTGAAGATGAATGTCCTCCTGGGGATCAAAGGTCTTGCCAGCCACGGAGAAGTCTCCCTCCAGCGTGTATCCGGCACCGCCAATGTCAATGACCCTGCCATTGACCCATGCTCGGCGTACCGTCATCTCATTCCGGGTTAAAGTGCCTGTCTTGTCCGAGCAAATGACTGAAGTCGAGCCCAAGGTTTCTACTGCGGGCAGGTTACGGATAAGGGCATTGCGTCTCACCATGCGGCGAACACCTAGGGCGAGACTGATGGTTACTACGGCAGGCAATGCCTCGGGTATCACGGCAACTGCGAGAGCTGCTCCCCAGACAAGCATTTCTATTGCTCCGTGTCCGCGGGCGACTCCAAAAGCGGCGATCGCAGCACATACTGCCAGAGCAAATATCCCGATCCATCTTCCGGTTCTGTCCAGACTAAGCTGGAGAGGTGTTTTCCTCGTCTCCGCTTCCTCAAGCATGTGGGCGATCTTGCCAAATTCCGTAGACATACCTGTAGCCACCGCAATGGCCTTTCCTCTGCCATAGGTAACCAAGGTGCCCATAAATGCCATATTCACTCTTTCGCTTATGGGAGCTCCCTTAGTGGGGAGGGTAGTGGCAGTTTTCTCCACCGGAACTGACTCGCCGGTGAGAGAAGACTCGTTTGTCCTCAAATTCATCGCTTCGAGGATACGCAAGTCAGCGGGTACTCTATCTCCAGTTCGCAGCACAACTATGTCCCCGGGCACCACTTCCCGGGCGGGTATTTGCTTCTCCATGGCATCGCGGATCACTGAAGCAGTTGGGGCGGCCATATTCTTCAAGGCTTCCAGCGCTCTCTCGGCTCGGTATTCCTGAACAAAGCCGAGGACAGCAGCCAGGATGATGATGATAATAATTGCGATGGCTTCCACCCATTCCCCGATAGCAGCAGAGACGATAGCCGCAATGATCAATATGACTATCAAGAAGCTGGCGAGCTGGGCTAGCAACATCTTGAGAGAAGATACTCTTCTTGTCTCTCTGAGTTCGTTCGGCCCGTACTGGGATAGACGGGATTCAGCTTCCGCCTCGCTTAGTCCTTGCTCTGAGGAATCGAGCGACTGGATTACGGCAGCAGCTTCTTGAACATGCCATTCTTGGTGGTTATCGGTCACGGCTTCTCCCTATCTACTCGTGCGGCCTCAGGTCGTCTTACTGCGCACAGCAGTCGCTGCCAGACTCCCTTGGCATGATCTGTCCAATCTGGCGTGGTATAGATTCAAACAAGGCATAGGCACCAATATATCCGGTTTTTCAGCCAACCTAAGCTTGCTTTTCCTGGCAAGCCCATAGATTGAAACGCAGTCCCTCCAAAAGGGGGACGCCTTTGGCTGAGAAGGATTATACGTCAATCGATGGGCTCTCGAAAAGGAGTTGCTTTTGGAGGTGGCATGTGACATTATGAGTGATTGTGGTGACATCTATTATAACCCAAACCAAGGGGACACTGATAGCCAAAGGCCAGGCGATCTGCTTTATGGGAGGCTCTCTGTTTTGCTAGCTTTATGAGGTAGGAGGCGAAGCATGTGTGAGTTCTGTCATAAGCATGGCGAGGGTAAGAAGTGGTACTTACAGGCAAAGAATTACTCCGACGACCTGGTGAGCGACCTGCGGCGGCGGAGGTTCATCACAGATTTCTTCACTCGTCCCGAAGCCACTGACAAGGACTTCAAGAAACTTGAACAGCTTGACAAAGCACCAGGTTTCGTCAGGCGTGTGGTGACGTGGCGCGTCTCTAACAATATGAAGAAGGTTCACTTTGGTCAAGTGGTTCCCATAGAAGACGTGGAGCGAATCTTCGATTTTGTGAACTCAGTCGTCCGCTTGGCATGCCTCTGCCGACATATCACGGTGGGCTCGGAACAGCGGTATTGCTATGGGGTTAGCATGGTGCCCAATGGCGGACAATTTGCCCAGATCATCGGTAGTACCACTGCCGGCTACCTCACGGGGCCGGACACGGCTGGGATTGAGTCCCTTACCAAAGAGGCTGCGCTGGCTGCCCTGCGTGAGCATGAGCAAGAAGGCCTTTGTCACACCGTCTGGACCTTTGTCCCCCCCTTTATCGGCGGCATCTGCAACTGCGACAGGTCGGACTGTCTAGCCATGCAATCTACCGTCACATACAAGATGCCGGTCATGTTCCGAGCCGAATATGTTGCCAGGGTTGAGCCTGATTTGTGCAGCGGTTGCCGGCAATGCATGCGTGCCTGCCAATTTGGGGCTATTGACTATAGCGCAGCGCACAAGAAGGTGCGGTTTGATCCACGGCGGTGCTACGGCTGTGGCGTTTGCCGTGCCACTTGTGCGAAAGGCGCCATCACGCTGCATGACCGCTCTGCCACGCCCATAGCGGCTTCGATATGGTAACCATGTCATAGGTCTTCAAGTGAAAGGGCAGATCATTGAAGACTGTCGTGAGGGTGTTGGGGGTGGAAGGTAGCGTAACATATTGTGTGTAAAAAGAGGGGGGCGTATCCTTCTAGAGATAAGAGAAAGATATCTTAGAAAGGAGGACGCCCCATGGTACAGGTCAAAGACCTGACCCAACTCAAGTTAGAGGATTTGTGGCGGGAGGTCAAGGATGAGGAGGATTGGTGGGGGGATTTTGAGCAGGAGACC
>VGOE01000018.1 GCA_016876035.1 Chloroflexota bacterium | reverse complement strand
CTGAGAGTGTTGATCGGATCATCTATGGCATTACCAATCACCTTAACTCAACCTGGAAGGAGAAGCCTATCCCTCAATTTACACACTTCTCTTGACACTACCCCGTGATATCGTAGTACACGGTGTTGTCGGTGCTGGTGGAGGGGAGGATTGGCTGATGACACCGAGCCGTCACCATCCATCATCGTAGTACACGGTGTTGTCGGTGCTGGTGGAGGGTGTGTTGGGGCCGCTAGCCCCAGTGGCCACACCGGCAGGGATCATGGCAATCACCGTGCCACTGCTGGTCATGCCGCTGACCGCTACATTGTAAGTCGTCCCAGTACCCGTTACGACAGCCGTAGTCGCCCCCGCTGTACCGCCGAGCGTTACATCGCCATCTTCAAAGTCATCCACCGTCTCGCTGAAGACCACGGTGAAGTTGATGGGCGAGGTGTTGGTGGGGTCAGGTTGACCCACTGCCTGGTTGATGGTCACCGTCACCCAGTTTCCGATCGTAATCGAGAAGGTCTTGGTAGCTATTCCGATGCCATCGGCTACCTGAACGGTGAAGTTGTATGGGCCGGGTGTGTCCGGCGTGCCGGAAATGACGCCCGCGGCACTGAGCGATAGCCCGGGAGGCAGGGTCACCACACCTGGTATTGACCAGGTGTAGCTGCCAGGGCCAGCGCCGCCAGTGGCTGCCAGAGCCTGTGAATAAAACGTGCCCGGAGTGCCAACAGGGAGGGGGGAAGGGGTGGTGATAACAAGCTGTGGATTGATCTCGATGGACAGGGCCTTGGTTACCGTGCCGATACCGTCGTTTACCCGTACAGTGAAGAGGAAGGTGCCGGCTAAGGTCGGAGGCCCAGAGATAACGCCGCTGAAGGAATTAAGCGATAGCCCCGGGGGCAGAGTCCCCACCACTACTGACCAGGTGTAGCTGCCGCTGCCGCCGGAGGCCTGGAGGGTCTGTGAATAGGGAGTACCGACATTGCCGTCGGAAAGCGAAGTGGTGGTGATGACAAGCTGTGGGTTGATCTTGATGGAGAGCGCCTTGGTGGTGGCGTCAATACCATCAGCTACCTGAACAGTGAAGTTGTATGTGCCCTCTGCGGTTGGTATGCCCGAGATGATGCCTGAGGCACTGATCCCCAGCCCAGGGGGCAGAGTACCAGCCGCCAACGACCAGGTGTAGCTGCCAGTACCGCCAGAGGCCTGAAGGGTCCGTGAATAGGCCATGCCGAGGTCACCATCAGGCAGGGAAGTGGTGGCGATAACAAGCTGGGGATAAATCCTGATGGACAGGCCTTTGGTTACCGAGCTGACACCATCTTGCACCCTCACGATGAAGCTAAAGCTGGCCACCATCGTCGGTATCCCCGAGATAACACCTGTGGCCGAATTAAGCGATAGTCCAGCAGGCAGCATCCCCCAGACTCTTGACCAGGTGTAGCTGCCAGTGCCCCCCGAAGCCTGAAGGGCCTGCGAGTAGGCAAGGCCGACTTGCCCCCCAGGTAGCGAAGCCGTGGTGATGGTCAGCGCTCCACCAATGGTGATGGATAGCGCCTTGGTCGCCGTGGTAAGACCATCAGCTACGCGAACCGTGAAGTTGAACGTACCAGGTGCCGTCGGAGTTCCCGCGATCACGCCGGTGGCCCCATCAATCCCCAGTCCGGGGGGCAAAGCTCCTGCCGAGATCGACCAGGTGTAGACGCCTGTGCCACCTGTGGCCTGGACGGTCTGGGAATAGGGAGCACTCGTATTACCGTCAGGCAGTGAAGCGGTGGTGATAATCAGCGGTGGATCGATGGTGATGGATAGTGGCTTGGTGGCCGTGGTTACCCCATCGGCTACCTGAACCGTGAAGTTGAATGTGCCGGCTGTGTTCGGCGTACCGGAGATGACGCCCGTGGGGGTCAGTGGCCCCAGCCCTGGGGGTAGAGACCCCACCGTTATTGACCAGGTGTAGACGCCAGTGCCACCTGACGCAGACAGCGTTTGTAGATAGGCCACGCCCGTGTGGCCATCAGGCAGCGAAGTGGTGGTGACCAGGAGCACGGCACTGATGGTGATGGATAGCGGCTGGGTGGCGGTGCCAATGCCATCAGCTACCTGGGCAGTGAAAGGATATGTGCCCACTGTGGTCGGTGTGCCCGAGATCACGCCCGTAGTGCCGTTGATCCCCAGCCCGGGGGGTAAAACCCCGGAGGCCAGCGACCAGTTGTAGACGCCACTGCCGCCCGAGGCAGACAGAGCTTGTGAATAGGGCACCGTCGCATAGCCGTTTGGCAGCGAGACGGTGGTGATAGTGAGCTGCGGGTTGATGGTGATGGATAGAGGCATGGTAGCTGTGCTGGCGCCATCAGCTACCTGGACAGTGAAAGGATATGTGCCGGGGGTGGTTGGCATGCCGGAGATGACGCCCGTGGGGCCATCGATCCCCAGCCCCGGGGGCGGAGACCCTACCGTTATTGACCAGGTGTAGCTGCCAGTGCCGCCAGAGGCGGACAGCGTTTGTGAATAGGCAGCGCCAACATTGCCATTAGGGAGGGAAGTTGTGGTGATAGTAAGCGTAGTGAGACGGGGGTTAATCTTGATGGACAGGCCCTTGGTTACCGAGCTGACGCCATCTTTTACTTGCACCACGAAGCTGAAGGTGGCTGCCATGGTTGGCGTGCCGGAGATGACACCTGTGGCAGAATTAAGCGATAGCCCGGCAGGCAGCATCCCCCAGACTCTTGCCCAGGTGTAGACGCCCGTGCCCCCCGAGGCCTGAAGGGTCTGGGAATACGGGACGCCAATAGCCCCATCAGGAAGGGAAGTGGTGACGATGGTCAGAGGTGGTGGCTGCGCCGACGTCTCCGCCGGCCGCTCCGCCACCCCCCACCCCACCAGCGACGCCATAAGCGCCAAAACGACTGCCAGCAAGAGGATTTTTGTAACCTTAACCATTGCTCTGCCCCCTTTTCTTAGAATTGACTTGACCGTCTTCTGCCAAGCGATCCCAGAATAAGACAAGGAAGAAATGTTGGCGCGGGTCGATTCGTTTCCCGCCCGCCTATGGGTATTCGTTTCCCCAAATTTTTCTCCCACCCCTTGCGGACCCAGGAGTGTCTGTTAGCGCCCATTATACCATCTGTGACACATATGTCAATACCGTAATGTGCGGTGTTGACGCGATCATTGTGCTTGGTTTCACTTTCGCCAATATTACCAACAGGAGGTCATCGAATTCTCACAGAGATGGCCAAAAAACTCACGCAAATCTCACACACCGAATATGTGTGTCTATGAGCACGGGACACTGAGGCAGACTTGCGCTTGCCGACCTACCACCCTACGAACTGACGGCCCAGGTAATACTGATAGACCATGGCCGCCACGTTGATCCCCGAGTCAACCGCACAGTTCGAGCCATGCCATCTCTTGGTGCTACCCGCATCGAAGCCTACATAGAACAGACCAGGTATGGGTGACTTGGCTGATGGCTTGTACTTGCCCGTCTGGCCTATAGTCATGGCCAGTGCGTACTCTCCACCCGATCCTGGCAGCGCCTCATCGCGCGACAGCGCAGCCACGTCGCGAGGGCCGGCATAGCCCTTGTACTCAATAGCGGGTACTATCTCTGGCAATGTCTCTGCCACTTCCTCCTCTGCCCTCTTGATGACTGCCTTGAGAACAGCGTCATCTCTCGTATCGGGGCTGCAATTGGTTCCGAACACCACCACCTGTTTCCCCGGCGGCCCCATGTTGGGGTCGTAGTTGGTGGGGACCACCAGGCTTACTGTGACATCTTTGGGAGCGCCGCCAGCCTTAATCCTGAGATACTCCTTGAGGTCCCACCAGCTATCATCAGACCATATTTGATACAGTGCATAGGGTAGCACCGGTTCTCGGAGGATGTAGCGCACTCCGGTAAACCCCAGAGCGGGGAGGAGTCCCTTCACATAGGCTACGTAGCTACGGTCAAAGTGCTCTTCCCCTACTAGTTTTAGGGCTGTCGGTTGAATACCGGCGTCGCTCACCACTATCGGGGCTCTGAAGAGACCGCCCCTGGTAAGCACACCGGTAGCCCACCCCTTCTCCACCAGAATCCGCTCCACCCGTGTGCGGGTGATCAACTCTCCACCATAGTTCTTGAACGCCTCAGCCATGTCTTCCGTCAGGCGGCCGTAGCCACCCTTGGGGTACCCCAGGGGCTGCGACGTCTGGTGCACATAGTTGTCCACCACAGACATAGGCATGTGCTCAGGCAAGCCTTCCTGGTTGACCTGAAGACTGTAGGCAACATAGCGATAAACAGCCAAAGGTATCTCAGGCCGCTGGGCGAACCAGTCCGTTACGCTGGTATCGTCGAGCTTGTCTATCTGCTCCGGCGTCATGGCGTAAAATTCCGCCATCAACTGCAATGCTATCTCGCGCTCTTTCTTATTCAGTCCCATGCTCCCCAGAGACTCACTTGGGTCCTGTCCGCCGACGTTTTGCAGATCGAAGACATTTGACATCCATTTCCCGCCGGAATGCCGATACTTTATCATCATTGGCTTTACCACTATATCCAGTTTCGACTCTATTCCGAGGGCCTTGAAGGCATCGATAAACGGGCCCCGCACAGCGGGCAGCCCCGCAGTGGCCCATCTCTCGCCGTGGGCGCCCTTGACGACCTGATCCATCGTCTTCCCACCCACGTTGGCGTTCTTCTCCAGAAGCAGCACCTTCAACCCCTTCTTGGCCAGTAGGGCAGCACAACAGGTGCCTCCGGGCCCCGCACCAACTACTATCACATCGTACTCTTTTGCCATGTCAACCTCCTTATCCCTTTCTGTTGAATATAAGCCTTCTGACGACTGGAATCGGCCTGAAACCTCTCAGCGACACAACTGGTCGAAATCAGCAGTGAAGAGCTGGATATACCCTCCTTGTCGAGGTTTACGACATTATAGCGAGGCCTTGCTCATTAGGCAAGCGCCTTGCTTGGGGTAGTATAATTGTGTGGAGGTTGATGATGGGACAGAAACATAGGACGACTGAGACCCTGAAATATAGCCTGAACAAAGAGCCGCTGCAAGAGATGCAAGACAACTACCGCAGGCTTTTTGAGAGATGTCCTGCCGTAGTGTTTACCACCTCCACATGTGGCAAGCTTCTTAGGGTGAATGAGCGTGCTTCAGAGCTATTTGGCTACAGCAGTGAAAACCTGGTAGGAAAGAACATCAGAGAATTGTGTCTCGACCCAACTCCCTGGGACAGAATTAAGAAAAAGTTGGATCGAGCAGGGTCTGTCCGAGACTCACCCCTGAGACTCAGGAGGGAAGGCGGGGGGGAAATCGATTGCCTGCTATCTGCTGGTGTTCAGCGTGCTAACCTTGGAAACGGTCGGGAATACGAGTGTGTTCTGTGGGATATGACTAAATACAATCGGGTGCTGGAAGCTCTACGAGAAAATGGAGAGCGCTATCGCCTGTTGGTCAGCAGCGTAGCGGATGGTTTGTGGACTTCAGAATGGGATCAAGATATGAACATCCGTATTACTTATCTCACCGATTCGATAGCTAACATAATAGGCTACGACAGTAATGAAGTGGTACCTATGACGCTGGAGCAAATCTTGACTCCGTCTTCGGTGGAGCGTGGTATCAGTGCTATCAGAGAACAACTCGCCATGGAAAGCAAGCGCGGCGTAGATCCCAACAGGTCGTGGACAATGGAGATCGAGATGTACCACAAGAGTGGTGGGACAATATGGGCTGAAGCAACAACTGCCTTCTTGCGCGACAGGGATGGCAGGCCGATCGGCACGTTTGGGGTCACCCGCAACATTACAGAGCGAAAGCGATACGAAGCGAAGCTGCGGGCATTGTCTTCCCGACTGGTTGAGGTGCAAGAAGCGGAGCGGAGACACATCGCTCGCGAGCTCCATGACCAGATCGGCCAATCGCTCACTGGTCTTCGGCTATTGCTGGAAATGATCCCGGATCAGCCATCTCGGAATGTCCGTGCTAGTGTTGATGAAGCCCAAGCTCTGATCAATGATCTTATGGACAGGGTTAAGGATCTGTCGCTGGAACTGCGGCCGGCGATGCTGGACGACCTGGGTCTGATGCCCACATTACTGAGACATTTCGATCATTACAAAGCTCAAACACATATAAGTGTGAACTTCAAGCAAAGGGGGTTGGATAGACGTTTTGCGCCGGATCTGGAGACTGCTGTCTTTCGTATTGTCCAGGAGGGTCTCACCAATGTGGCCCGCCATGCCAGTGTAAGCACGGCAGACGTGCGAATAGTGGTAGGCAGAGGTAAGTTGAAAGTGCAGATTGAAGACCGTGGCAAGGGCTTTGATGGCCATGTCTTATCAGTTCGTGGTGCTGCCAGCGGCATTACTGGGATGCAAGAACGGGCATCCCTGTTGGGTGGTCATCTGGTGGTCGATTCGATTCCGGGCGTTGGCACACAGTTGATAGCTGAGTTCCCGTTAGTGCCTCACCGCAAGAGAAAAGAGGGCTGATGAGTCAGATCACAGTAGTCCTGGCAGATGATCATCATGTCGTGAGACATAGTCTTCGTATTATGTTGGAGACGAAGGCTGGCTTCCGCGTGGTTGGCGAGGCGGAGGATGGGATGGAAGCAATCCATATGTTGGAGAGTCTGAAACCAGATGTGCTGGTGCTCGACATGATGATGCCAAAGCTCAATGGTCTCGAGGTCACTCGGCAGGCAAGCAAACGATCGCCGAGCACCAGCGTAGTCATACTGTCCATGTATACCGATGAGGCCTATGTGGTTGAGGCACTACAGGCAGGAGCCAAGGGCTATGTCGTTAAATCGTGTTCGCCTGATGAGCTAGTGACTGCCATTAGAGAAGCTGCCGCTGGACATCGCTATCTCAGCCCTCCTCTCTCCGATCGTGCTGTTCAGGCCTATGTTAGTGCTGCTCAGGCGACGACTTTGCGAACACCAGAGCTACTGACACCGAGAGAGCGTGAGATACTTCACCTGGCGGCCGAGGGCTATACCACCAGCCAGATTGCCGACATACTAGGCATCAGCCATCGCACTGCCCAGACTCACCGCAAGAACCTAATGAGTAAACTTGGCCTCCATACTCAGACTGAACTGGTGCTTTATGCTATCCAGAGAGGTTTCGTAACACCCGATAAGTGACCTTCGTGAGTGGGCACCAGAGGCATTTCAACTTGCTACCATGAACCTGGTGTTCCTGGAACCAGCTCTCGCCATTTCCGTCCTGACTCGTTCCAGAACCAGCCCAAAGCCTTCTACAATATCTCATTGAGGGCCGCCATCCGAAGGGATAATGGCCCCCGTTATGAAGGATGAGGCGTCTGAAGCAAGGAATATTGCCGGGCCAAGGTGGTCTTCTGGTTTGGCAGCTCGCCCCAGAGGGATGTCTTTGGAGAACTTTGCCACTAACTCAGGGCCAAGGCCTTTCGTCGCCCGGGCGGTCAGCGTCAGACCAGGCGCAATGGCATTGACGCGGACATTGTAGGGAGCCCACGCAATAGCAAAGGCCCGAGTCAGTTGGTTTACACCGGCCTTGGCGGAGCCCGCGGCGGACTCTAAAGCGACTGGTTTCGTACCTGAGAGAGAGCTGATGTTGATGATGCTGCCGCTTTGCTGGGCCACCATCACTCTGGCCACGGCCTGATTGACCAAGAAGACACTCTTGAGATTCCTTTCCTGCAACTCATCCCAGAACTCTTCGGAGATCTCCAGTGGAGGTCTAAGTTGTCTGGTACCTGCTCCGCCGGCCACGTTAAGCAGCACGTCTATCCGGCCGAACCACTTCACCGCCTTCTGCACCATTTCCTCCACCTGAGCCTTTTTGGTAACATCAGCCGATGCTACCAGAGCCTCACCGCCTTTGGCCTTGATTTGTTGTGCTGTCTCCTCCAGTTCAGAGACGGTACGGGCTACCAGCACCACAGGGGCTCCAGCCTCGGCAAAGCCTAAAGCTAGCGCGTTACCTATGCCGCGACTGGCCCCGGTGACAATAGTCACCTTACCCTTAACAGAGAAACTGGGAATACTCATGGCGCCTCCTTTTGTTCTAAGAATTACATAGAAAGAGTTCCAAAGAGTGGTAATGCCCCACTTACTTCGGATTCCCGTCTTGAGACTTCCTCATCGGCGTTATATCTCTCGGGCGAACGAGTTACTGGTTCGCTAGCCGAAGCGTTCGCTGAAGATGCGTTCCTGGACGATTTCGCGGACTGAGGCCAGGGCGGGTGAGGTGGGGGCCCCAGTCAATGGTTTGCCCAGGAGATCGTGGTAAGCGATTGTCTCATCATAGGGGATGTAGCCGAAAACCGGCAAGCCGGTCTCCTGGGCGAATTGTTGCAAAATTTTCTCGCTGCCTTGCACCCTGTTGAAGACCAGCCCCATTTTCTCACATTGTATCACCCTGTCGTTCTGCACCATCCCTTTTATCAGAGCTGCGGTGCGCAGGCCTCTGGATGTAGCGTCGCTAACGATGACCAGGGTATCCACGCGGCGCATGACTTGCCTGTTTAGTTGCTCCAGGCCGGCCTCTCCGTCAACGATGATGGTATCGAAGCTGCGGGAGAGGGTTTCTATGGCCCCGCGCAGAAGGTCATTGACCGGGCAGAAGCAACCTAGTGTTTCAGTGCGCCCCATGGCCAGCAGGGCGAAGTCATCCATCTCATTAAGAGCCTCCAGGACCATATAGTCGAGCGTGTCGCTTAGCTGGGCTTTTTCTGCTTTGCTGCCACCTCTGGCGGTGTTGATTATCTCCTCCCGGACCTGGCCCATGGTCCGTTTGACGCTTACGCCAAGGACATTGGGTAGGTTCATGGCGGGGTCGGCGTCAATCAGCAGCAGTTTACCCGCTTTCTTGCTCTCCAGAAGGACTCTGGTGGTCATGGCAGCGAATACCGTCTTACCCGTGCCCCCCTTGCCACACACGGCCACCAGCCGCTTACTGAGGATAGGAGATTGCGACATCACTACTCACAACCTGTAGATTCAAGCTGCTTCATGTGGCAGCCCTACCACTACGGCAGCGCCTGCCAATCATGTCTAAGCAGCCTCTTCCGCTTTCTTAGCCTTCTGCTTCCGTACGGTGATAATTTCCCTGATATCATCGCATACAGGCTGGTCAGGGCAGGAGGAACAATCCCAACCGAAGGTGCACTCCATGATGTCAAAGCCTTTGGCTTTCCAGACCTTGGCGACAATGTCCTTAGCTATTTTACGGATCTGCACGGCAATGCTGTCCAGACGCTGCACGTCCTCTTTACTTGAGGTTACAAAGACGACCTCCACGGCTTGCACTTTGGGCACGCCCGTCTTGAAGATGGCCATTAGCGCTCTTCCCAGTGTCTCAAAGGAGAAGCCCTTGGCCGCGGCGTCCTTGCTCACCCGGCTCCACATGTGCTGAGATGAGCTCCGAATCATGTACCCTTCTATTTGATCGGCCACGTACTGGCTTTGTTCCAGCACCTGGTGCTCTGCCTCACCTAGGCCCTCTCCAGCTACCAACAAAACCTGACCGAAGGGCAAGCTGGCCCCAGGAGATTCCTGGATGTCAGGTCCAATGAGGGTAATACGGCCATCTCTGATCAAGGAAGGGTTATCCGTCCATAGAACGAAGGCGGCAGAGCCTGCCTCCGGGTTCCCCAGTTCGATGAAGGTATCGCCGCGGAGTATTATCCCGGGACTCGCTTCTGGGCCAACCCGAATCGGCAGTCCCTCCAATAGCTGGCTGACTTCTGTCCGGTGGCTGGCTTCTTTGATGCGTCTTCCCCCCGTTTTCATCTCCTCTAGGTATTCAGCCATTTTTGTGACATATGCGTCAAAGATTGACATGATCAGCCTTCTCTTGGCAGGTTCGGCCTTCTATTCTGAACAGACGATCCGGCCACTCGCCGATTTCGCGCCAGAAGTGAAGGGCGGCCAAAGCCAGTGTAGTGTCTTGGTCTTGGCAATCACCCTACAGCATCCCATTGGGCACTTGACACGGAATCCACCGTATATATCTTCTGGATTTCTGCTTTCGCAGTAATGACAGAGGCAGCTCTACAATAGATTCAGCCTCTATTCCTGTAGGCTTACGGCTGTGGCATGACCTGTTCAATGACGGGAATTGAATTCACGATTTCTTATCGAGTTTCTCCCTGGCTATGAGCGCCGCTCCCAGCGCCCCCACAATCTGAGGATCCTCCGGTAGCCTCTTTACCTTGACGCGCAATTTGGCTTCCAGCGCCTTGACCAGGCCCTCGTTCTTGGCACACCCACCGGTGATAGCCACGTCTTCTACCAACCCCACCTTTCCTACCATGGAATTCAACCTGCCGGCTACCGAGTTGTGGAGACCGGCCACAATGTCGGCTAGATCAACGCCTTCGTTGACGAGGGTTATGACTTCGGACTCGGCAAAGACGCTGCACTGGCTGCTGATAACGGCCGGGTTCTTTCCCTGGAGAGACAGCGTTGACAGCCCTTCAAGGCCACAGCTCAGCACCCTGGCCATAGCCTCGAAAAACCTCCCTGTCCCGGCAGCGCATCGGTCATTCATAACAAATTCCAGGACCTTGCCGCTGTCGCTGATTGACGTCACCTTGCAGTCCTGGCCGCCGATGTCGATCACTGTTCTCACTGTGGGACAAAGCCATTGGGCGCCTCGTGCATGGCAGGTTATTTCCGAGATGTTCTCGTTAGCGAAAGGAACTTTGAGCCTGCCGTACCCGGTGCCCACAATGTAGCCCAAGTTCCCTAACGACGATAGGCCAGCTTTTTCGATGGCTGCATCCATGGCCATGCGTGCCGTCAACTCAGGCTTGGTGGTGGAAGGGATAATAGTGTAGGACACGATTGTTCCATTATTCATGATTACTGCCTTGCCGGTGGCAGAGCCGATGTCGCAGCCTCCAACGATCATGCCGTCTCCTTGCATTTAATTCTCACCCCGATGATGCATCCCAATAGACTCCCCTAACCCAGTCCCATCGCCGTGAAGAACTGGGATAGCTTGTTCTTAATCTCATCTACCGAGGTATACCTCTTGTTGAAGAGGTCCATCCCGATATGCAGAAAGGGAACGCCGAGCTCGCGGCATGTTTCCCTCATCAAGCCAACGCTGGCCGACCCATCCTTATGCCCCATGTGGCCCGGCCAAACGACGCAGTCTATTTTGTAGTCTTTGATTACGCGCCTGATATCAGCCAGGAAGTTCTCAGCCACACCCCGAGCCTGCCTGATCATTGGCTCATCAAACAAAGCTCTCTTCGCCAAACCTCGGAACATGGCATCCTCATTAGAGGTATCAATCAGCGTGTATGGGCAGTAGCCGAACATGTCCATCACGATGACCGCTCCCCACTCCTGCTCTAACCAGGGAAAGAGCTCAAAGCTCAACTCCAGAGACACAACGTCAAACCAGAATAATCTGATCCTCTCCTTTGGAGCCTTACCCCTCTTCTCTCGCACCAACTTCTCGGCATCAGCAATGAGGTCCCTGAGCCAAGCGGTGCCTCTGGGGTCACCGACATAATATCCCTGAGCCACGCCGGACATCTGCATTCCGATGCCATAGCCGTGGGGACAGGGCACTGCCCTTCTGAGCTCGTTGTACTCCATCCAGAGCTCGAATTGCTTGTTGCCTTCCTTTATCACCTCTCGAAGCCTGTCCATGTCCATTCTGTGCCCGGTATGCTCTTCGAGGAAGGACACCATCCGCCTAAGTTCCCCAGCATAGTAGTCAATACTTCGCTCATCGTCCCAGTAGGGTGGGTCAGCGGCGAACATCGGAACATTGCGCCAGTTTTCGTTTGACGCTATTAACTGGTGAAGTATCGTTGTACCGTCGCAGGGGTGAATCAGGCCGACAATCGCATTTGGCACTGGAACAAGATCTGCCTCTATATAATATGCGGCCACCCTAATGATAGTACACAGATCGTTTGCGAACAACTTGTCGCTTCCGTCGATGTCCTCTTGCAGCGTGGGCAAAAGAGCCCCTGTGAACGGGAGCTCCAGAAAGCTGTACCAGGGCAGATCCATAGCGGCGTATATCTCTGGCGCGCAGGCGTAGTAGCTGTAGATGAAGGGCTTACCCTCCTTAACACACCTTATGATTCTGTCGTGGTGCTCCAGGGTCACTTTGGCCAGATCGGTATTCAGCTTGTCATCCTCTGTTGGAGACTGCGTGAAAGCCTTTACCATCAACTCGATTATCTCGCGCTCTCTTAGGAGCTTCTCCAGCCGCTTTTCCTGCAACGTCTGCTGCTGCATGGTCTACCTCCTTATTGTTTCCAGGAATGCCTGGACCCTTGTCCTTAACTGGCCGATGCCTGCCAGAAGATACTCCCTATCTAATATTAGATAAGGAACACCTCCAGCCTTGGACTCCTTGGCCTGCAGGTAATGCTCAAGCGCCCACAGATCGCAAAAGATTAGCCGCTCGCCAATAATTCCGTCCACCTTGAACTCTCGAACCATATCCCTGACGAAGTCAGCCCTTCGGGGATAATCCCCAAACATTCGCGGGCAGGAAGGGCGTTCTGCGATATAGTACTGCGCCAGGGCTGCCAGAGGATCGCCTGTCCCCTCGGGGACATCCTTCCACATGATTTTGGTGCCAAAGCACAGCATGTCGGTGACCACCAGGCCACCCTGTTCCTCGATTACCTCAATGTAGCCTGGGTCATCAAGGATGCCGCCCAATATCATCAGTCTCGCCTTGTAGTCAGCATTGCCCTCCCGCTGGCTTATCTCATCCAGTAGCTCTCTCAACAATAGGTTGTATTGCTGCTTGGGCATGGCAGTACCGGCTACCATGACCGATAGCGCTTCAGCGCCGGTGATCGGCGGATTTTGCCTTTTTCTCAGTTCATAGAGCTGTCTCTGGAGACGTCGCGTTTCGTTGTGGAGCCTTATTGCCTCCCACAGACGATCATCAGTGATTTTGACGCTGAAATGCTTCTCCAGGGCCTGCTTGAGGTTTACCATTTCGTCCCGGTACCAACCCACCTGCGGTTCCTCGACCTTCTTGGGAAGGCTCATCATGTGCACGAAAGGAGTATTTACCTTCCATTTCCAGTTATCGTAGACACGGCGGACGTGGTCGCAAGTGCTGAGACAAACAGCCCCATCAATGAATCCATACTCGCCCAGCAGCCCCATGTTAAAGCAATGACGGGTAAAACTACAGTTAATACTGCTCAGATACGCGTCTGCCAGTTCCGTCCCTTTGCTGCCTGTGGCCCTCATCCGGAAGGGAAGGAAACCAGCAGCGGTGGCAATCTCCTCTGGGAAATAGGAGCAGAAGTATCCCACCACCTTTCCCCCCTGTCTCTTCCATTCCTCCACTGCTGGATTGGCGAGGGTGGCAGTCGCTTCGGCAAACTCTTTTAACGCCCTGGACTTTATGCTTGTTTGCACTTTATTTTCCCCCTTTAAGGCACTCTCTTTCTAAGCTGAGTTGGCTCGCAATGAGGAGATAGCTAGGTAGTCACTGGTGTCCCACGGCTGAGGCCGTCCTCCCAGCCGCTTTGTACCGATCTTGCTGGCAGGCATGCCTGTCCTGGTGTCAAACAGTTCGGCTAGCTCTATCCTCGAGCAAAGGTACATCGAAAGACCTGTGAGCGGCGATGTAGTTTTCCACAACTTCATGAAGTATTTACATGCTCCGGCTTGCTAATGTACCCTCCTTTAGTGACACGCTGTAATTACATTCTTGAACAGATTGCATCCTTTGTCAACTTGACCGTGTTCGGCATGTTAGGCGACAGTCTGTCTTGTCCCTCGCTAGAAGAATGGTTTTGCTATATCTTCAATCATCTCCGCTGGAAGAAGCGACTGATAGGTAAGTTGCTTACTTGTGGAGATGCCCAAGGTCTTCCTGATGTCTGACAGTAGTTCGGCCATCTTAACACCGATGGCCACATTTTCGATCACCGGAACTTCCGTACCCGTCACTTTGTTGTACCCCGCTAAAGTCAAGGCAGCGAAGGCACCACAGGCGGTGACAATTACCTCTGCGCCATCATCGATGCACTCCTTAGCTACCCTTTCGAAAGCAGGGATAACATTTTGCCTTGTGAAGTCGACTGACGCAAACCATCTCGGAATCTCGGTATTGTAGTCTTCGCATGACCGCGCTGGCCTAGCTATTGCCCTGCCTTCCAGGCCGTATAGCTTGATGTTACGCTCCACCAGTGGGATGGATTTCCGGTCTGTGCCTATCGTGGCGAACCTGGCTCCCAGGAGGCAAGCCAGGTGCATGGCGGACTCTGTTATCCCCACCACGGGTATGCTCACTGCTTCACGAGCTTCATGCAATCCAGGGTCATTGCCGCAGCCTATCACCGCAACATCAAACCCCTCCTTCTCACCCTCGATTATTCCCTTGACCACTTCGGCGTTGTTCAGGAGTTCCAGGTAAGAGTGGCTTGTGAAGTAGGTAGACCTCTTAGGGTACCTCATCTCAATCCTTGTGTCTGTTCGGGCTATTCTCTTGAACAACTCGATATGCCCTTGCCATATAGGGGCAGCATCAAAGAATGGTGTCTCGCGTGTCCAGATGCCCTGCCACAATATTTTCGTGTTTGTCTTTTTCACCTGTTCACCTCCGGCTGTCTTTCTTCGCGATCAATATTTTCTGTGAAAACGAATGGTCGCGATCTCAATGTGCTTTGAGGTAGCCTATTCCTCGAATGCAAACCTCCAAATGCAGACAGGTTCCCCAGGCTTTGGTGTCAGACTGTCAGGTATCTTGAGCATAGTCACGTTTATCTTGCGAACGCCAGGATAGTTCAGATAAGCCATCGCAAATCTAGGTTCCACGTACTGACAGACATAGCGCAAAACGTTGATGTCGTCACCTACCGTCTTCTTATCCATGACGTGGCATCGGCTGTAGGTCAATATGACCTCCTTGTCACTCTTTACTTCATAGTGACCTGGATAGTGGTCGTACATATTGTCCATACACAGACCACCGGCCTTCATCCGGCCCTCAACAGTGTTCACATCAACCTTGGCCAACTGGGCCACCCTTGCAAATATCGGAGGGGTTACGGTCTCCATAGCTCTGGCTACCATCTCCCCGGCCTTGACTGGCCCGACTCCTTCCATTTCCGCTCCTATCCTGGTCACCTCAGCCGTGAAGGCTTCCCACAGTTCTCCCCATAGCCTCATCAGCTTCAACAAGAACTCTTTTGAGAATTCCTCCAGCGGCACCCTGTCCTGTATCGGACCACTATAATCATTCCGTTCCTTGGACTTCTTCGAAGACATGTTGCCAAACCTCCTTCTGTTATCTCTTCTTCCCGGGGTGCTATCGTCCCGACAGCGTGCCTCGTCTGGCACAGCAGAATTCCACCCGGTTTTGCCATTTAAGAAAACACTGTCTTGAGTGCGGCACGTTTCACTCGCCAAAAGGCAGCCAATCGGTGAGCTTAACCAGTCCCTGAGCCTCGGCGCTCCATCTATATATGGCGCACTGATGTACCAGATACCGCACAGTGTCAGTGAAATAGCACTGCGGGAAACCCTCCATTTGTAGGCTATACTTCACTGCGGCGTCGCAGAAGGCCTGGCCATCAAAATCCTCGGCTCCAACCTTTTCCACTGCCTGCCGCAGGACCTCAAACATAGAATACATCAGTAAGAACGAGCCATGGTAAGCCCCGTCCATATCTTCAGGAGTTTTCCCAGGGCGGTACCTGCTAATGACTTCTTTGATGAAGGCCACTGCTGCATTATCTTCGTCAAACCAGGGGGCTGTCATGGTGGTGATGTATCCATCAAGAGTCTCCCAGCCAACGCGGTTCACCATGAACTTGTAGAAGCCGAAGCTACCGGAGTCGGCGATAAACTGGGTGTGATACCCCCTGTCGGAGAAGGATTTCATAATAACGGCCCCCCCGAACATGGTCCCCCAGACATAGTCGCAGTCTTTCAGCTTCCCCGCCTCACCAGCAGCGCTCATTGAGCCCATAGGGGCTATGAAACTGCCAACATAGTCAAACTGATCCGGATGATCCTGGCAATACTCCCTTATTCCGTCCTTCGTATCCAGTGCTATGGGCATCTCCCAATCGTAATGCCCAAGCTTAGGGCTTCCCTGCTTATAGTCCCAGTGGTTTTCGTTGAGCCATTTCAGGAGGGTTTTCACCTGAGGCTTGAAAGCGGCGCAGAAGGCGAATACCCATCCCGGAGGCTCTACTGCGGGCTCGTCGTATGAGGGGGTAGCTACTGGAATCTCGTCTCTCTCCGCAAAGGGTCTTATCGTCTGCGCGGACCCCGTGACCATCGCGAGCATGATGGTCGCCCCACGCTCCTTGCACCAGTCATAGGCAAGCGTGTACCTGGAAGGATCGGTACGAGTGTCATAGCTGACTAGCCGCAGTTTGGCCCCTGGTATCAGTTCCTCGTCATTGTAGTACTTGACCAAATCCTGAATGGCCTGGTGCATGGGGATACACGCAGCCGCGCTTGGGCCTGTAAAATCCGTGATCTGGCCTATAGTGATAGTTACCCCCTCCCATCTTTGCCCCCGCAACCCAAGGAAAGTGGCACCAGCAGGACTAAGACCAAAAGACAGATAGCAGACATCTTAACCTTGCGTGTCATTTGAGCCCTCCTTTCAGTTACTGAGTTACCTGTCTGCTCATGGAGGAGGCAAACCCAGCAGGCTGGCCAGTCTCTGAGTAACGTAATTATTCAACTCGTAGCCCTCCGGTAGCGGGATGCCGCCTCTCCTCAGGATCTTGTATATCCTAAACATGGTCACCCCGAGCCTAACGCAAGCCAGGACCTCATTATAGAAGAGGTTTCTCACCTTCCAGCCTGTCAGCTCTTCGTAGCGCTGTATGGTCTCTTCTCTTCCAGGGGTGCCTTCTAGAGGGGGGATACCGGTGGACTCAGTGTTGGCCCACTCCAGGAAGAAAAGCCAACCCAGATCGGATTCGGGGTCTGCAAGGTAGGATATCTCCCAGTCCAGCACCGCCCGCACCTCGAAATCGGGGCCGTAAAGGATGTTAGACATTCGGCTATCGCCCCAGCATAGAGTTATACGCTCGGGGGCGTACTGGTTTTCCTTAAGCCACTCTAGTGCTGCCTCCAGGATAGGTTGAGGTTCTTGTGGATCTTCCTTGACCCAATTGAGGTACCGCTTGTAGTAGTCCAGGAACCCATCCAGGAAGCCGATACCTTCCTTAGGAACGCCCAGGAAGGAAAAGCCCAGGCTTCTCCAATCAAGCTTGTGGACTTTGGATATGGCTTCTACACATCCCCACCACATCTTTGCCCGCTGCTGGGGAGTGGCATCATAGTAAACCCCAACGGAGTGGTAAGACGGGTAATCGGCCGGGGCGTTCCCCTCTATCTTGCCCATGATGTAGAAAGGGGTGCCGAGTATGCTCTCGTCCCTCTCCAGCCAGTAGACTCTGGGCACGGGGATGTTCGTTTCCTGTAGACGCTGCATGACGCCAACCTGTCTCCTCAGATCGTAGTCGGGGAAAAGGGGGGACTGCGGGGGGCGGCGAAGAACCATCCCTTCTGACCGATTTCGTCCAGCTTCATCCCAGGTCAGGTCAAAGACAAAAGTCTCGGTGGAATTCCCGGATTCCGATCGTTTCATGCTTGACATAGATAGGTTCTCGGCCTGGGGCATCTTCTTTCGCAACCAGGGTATGAGCTTTGATTGTATTTCCGATAGGTTTGCCTCCCGTGGAAGCATGGTACCTCCCTTTCCTGGATTTCTCCCAGGCTTACCAACCAAGACTACATAACATCGCTAAATCCTTATATCGTAGGCCTGCCTCTTTGGCCTGGTTCGGCGTAACAACCGAGATTCTTCTCCCGCCTCAGGCGGGCGGATCAGAATGACACCTATGGACACTGTTACCCTGAGCGTAGCGAAGGGTCTCACGTTGCGAAGCACTAGTACCCTTGGTATCCGTACCTGGGATACTTCCCAGCGAAAAACATCTCGAAGTTTCCGTAGCCAACCTCGTCACCACAGCGCACCTCACACCATGTTTCGGTGAGGGGGTCATTCCAACTTTTTCTTAACACATCGGGGTCAGTGACGTCCAGTTTGAAACCGTCTATATAGGAAGGTCCCTTCCAAATGCCGGACATATAATCCTTATAGTACTCATAGCCGGCAGGCGCGGGGTAGTAGGTACTCAGAGGGCGTATCGAAATCTCTCTCTTGGAGCCATCGGCGGCGTTAAGGATAACGCGTCCAGATTTTATTATCCTGAGGGCGGAACGGAACTGAAAGTCATGCTCCACGCTTACCAGGTTGAGCACTTCTCCCTCTTTCTTGCTTCCATAGGGATAAAACACCCAGCCTTCGAAATGCCAGGGCTTGCCCTCTGAGTCCTCTCTGACGGCGAAATGGATCAGCCATTTTTCAAAATCGAAGATGCCCATGCAGTAGAGGACTCCCGGCGGGACATCCTCTGGCTGTGCCAGGGGATCTCGCAAGGTACCCCCTCCAGAGCCGTGTCTGACACCCCAGGAATGATCTCTGCCTATCCGCCATTTTGCCTTGTTGACCTCATAGGTCTTGCCATCGACTTTGATCCAGCCGCTCGGCCTGCCCACCTGATAGTAACGTCTGGCGTCCTCTCGTACCCTGCCCCGAGACCGAAAGAACATGGGTACCTGCTCGTAGGGGGGGAAGTTCCCCTCAAAGTCTATTTGGAAGCTGAGGCCGTACTCATTCTCACCAAGGGCTGCCCGTATTCTCTTCAATGGCTCAACAACCTCGTAAGAGTAGGGGCCAACCTTGAGATCGGCGGTTTCGGGACGCAGCTCACGAGAAACCCTGACAACGTGGGCTGTTTTGTTATCAACAGTCACCATGCCATAGGCATCCATGATATTCCGATTAGCGTAGCGAGCGAGGCCGGTCATGAAGTTCATCTTGCTCGAAGTATCGAAGGCAAAAACCACTATCCTTTCCGTCCACTTCGGGTCGCTGGTTCCCACGTGGTCAAAGGTGGACACGATCTGGTGACACAGAAGCTCGTCATTTTTGGTAAGCATGATTCACCCCCTTTTCACTTTGCTTTTCACACTCTTTTCTGCTGTCCTGTCATCTGCCAAAAGGCAAATTTGAGGACACGCAAAGCAGGCACCGGATGCTGGAATTCGACTAGCTTGAGGAGACCGAGTTGCCTGAAGCGCGCCAGTGCCTGAGTACACGTTCTGCACTAACACCAATGGAACTGCTGGAATACGAAGTCTGGTCCTCAGCAGCGGTTCGGACATGGGAGCCTACCTTGGCAGGAATACCTGATTAGTCTGGATTCACATTCATAATGGGCTTTGCGTGTACACAATATGTTTCGATCTCCGTACAGACGACTGTGCTCTTCCACGTCACAGTTCTGTTGGCGCTATTCCCAGTGGCCAATATATCATAGCGATGAATTGTGCGCAAGAGCACTGCAACGAGCCTGTCTACCCACGTATCCACCGTCTTTTCCCCTTGTAAAGTCACTCTTGGGGGAAGGACCACAATAGGCAGCCTCCGAGGTCACGCTTGACACCCCAAGCTGCCTATCGTTATACTTTAGATAGGGTTTAAGCCTAGAGTTTGAAGCTCGGTGTTTGGACTAGCTAGGAAGAGACATGAGTGCCTATCAGGGGCACAACATGGGTATACTGGTAAGAAGGATTGCATCAGAAACTGAAGGAAACTGAGTATACCGCAAGCCCTCATTGTTCTATCGAGGTATATCGCAGGTACGAGAGTGTCCTCGAAGCGTATTTCCTTCCAAGTATCAACTTGCTCAATCGCTATTGAATTGCCATGGAAGCTGATCAATATAATGAACAGGGAATGACAGGTAAAGGCAGTGATTCGAAAGACTGAACATCTAGATAGTAGGTTGCTGACCAGGTCGAAATCCGCTGTCGGCTGCGGCATAGGGCGTCAGGATGACCTGGCAACTTTTCGTGAGGACGCTGCCCGTGCAAGAACTCTGAGGGTCTACTGGCAAGGAGAGGATAGATGACTGTTAAAGACGCATCATGGTTAGGCCAATATCTGGGCAGCAAAAAGAAGGTGCTAATACTAGCTGGCGCTTTATGTGATCAGATCGAATTCGAAGGCAAAAGCTTGCTGGATTATGTAGTGGAGATATCCAGGAAGATAAAAGCGCCTGTGGCTGCTACAGGGAACACGGTTAATGGTCTGAGGGACAGAGGGATGGACACCGGGAAGGCATGGGCAGCCGAAGTGGTAAACTTCATGCGGTATGAGTGGCATTACCCCCTCATCGATGGCAAACCTGAGGTTCTAGTCTTCATGGGCTATAGCCCTATATTGACTGCAAACCTGGCCTCTGCCGTCTCTGATGCCGAGAGTGTGTCGCTTGGCAGCACCTACGTGGAGGCGGCGACTTATTCTCTACCTGACGTGAACTCTTTCAAGGAATGGCAAAAGGAACTGACCACGCTAGTCCAGGTGCTGGAAAAATCTTAGTCTGAAGTGGATAACCAGGCCGAGAAAATCAAGAATAGAGTTAGCCAGGGCGCATTCCGGCACTACGTTTTCAGTGCTTCAGAGTTGCTGGATGAGGCGCAGCGGCTGATGCAACAAGTGGGCTATGAGCTGAAGCCAACATCCTATATTGGTTTTGTGCAGCCTGATTTCCGGGCGAAACGGAAAACAGCCAGTGGTACTTGCGAGATTGTGGGACTGGTGCGCGAAAGTCTGGATGAGGCGGTTGAGGCACTCATTCAACTGGCAGCAATACGGGCGGTCAAGCGCGATGTCGATTGTATACTGGTATTGCCGCCAGCGAACGAGTACCTGCTGATAGAGTTCCTCACCGAGGAAGAAGGTCGGCGGTATTTTGCCATGAAAGACTCGGGGCTGACAGTCTGGTTCTGTAACCCTGAGGAGCACACGACGATATGCATCATTGGGTCACCATCTGACAAGGAATTCCAGAAGCATTTCTATATGAGTAAGATGAGCTTCGACGCTTATATGAGCACCAGGGCTGCTCATCTCATCCAGGAAAGGCTCCTGGCGGAAGAGGAAGACGAGGAGTAATCCTGTACTTTAGCTACTAAATTATTTGTTCATAAGGAGGTAAGGCATGAGCAAGAAACTGGAAGGCAAGAATGCTGTGGTCACTGGTGCTGGGAGGGGTATCGGTAGAGCGGTGGCTCTAGAGTTGGCCGCTCAGGGGGCGAAGGTAGTGGTGTGCGACCTGGGCGGGACCAAGGGGGGGGAGGGGGCTGATAAGGGTCCCGCGGCGGAGGTAGTAGCCGAGATCAAGAAGGCTGGGGGCGTGGCTATCCCTGGCACGGAATCGGTAACCGACTTCGCTGCCGCCGAGCGCATGATAAAGAGTTGCGTGGATAATTTCGGCCGGATAGACATCCTGGTCAATTGCGCTGGCATCCTTCGTGACCGCATGGTCTTCAACATGACAGAAGAAGAATGGGATGCGGTGCTCACCGTCCACCTCAAGGGGACGTTCAACATGATCCGCCACGCCTCTAGATTGATGAGGGAACAGAAGTGGGGCCGAATAGTAAGTACCACCTCTGATGCCTGGCGAGGCAGCCCAGGGCAGCCCAACTACAGCGCTGCCAAAGGGGGGATTGTCAGTTTGACCTACACCACTGCACAAGAACTTGGGAAGTACAATGTAACTGTCAACGCCATCGCCCCTATTGCAGCGACCAGGATGACGCTGGACGACGAAGTGAAGGCCAGATTCAAGGCGGGACTTGAGGCAGGCATGATTAGCCCGGACTACTACGACGAACTGATCAATATGCCTGGACCGGAGTATGTAGCCCCGGTGGTGGCATATCTTTGCACAGAAGAAGCCAGCATTGTAAACGGCAAGGTAATCGGCTGTGGTGGTGGGCGGGTGGCCGTGTACTCGGCTCCAGTGGAGTACAAGGGCCTCTACAGAGACTACAAGAAGGAAGGGGCTTGGACTGTAGAGGAACTGATCAAAATGGTGCCCAAGACCATAATGGCTCAGTGATAGTCTCGCCAAGTGGCAAGAGGTTGAGAGACCGAAAGAGGGCCTAGCTTGTGCTGGTGAGCCCCAGCGAGATGTGGGAAAGAGTTTGTTTGCTCCCCGGCAAGCGATTCCTGAGGAGTTCTGACTTTTCTCAGCATAAGTTACGTATACTTCTATTGGCTAGCCCATGCCGGAACAGGGAGAAGGCGCATAACAGGAGGTCACAGTGACTTTGGGGCAAGATGTTGAAGTAAAGATGCCACCAGGCAGAGAGTTCCAGTTGCCCACAGACCCTGACCATCTGTGGGATGGGCTGAAGGACATCGGCTTGGGAATACGATGGGTGGCTGAAGTGAAGAAGGCCGACATGCAAATTGAGCTGTCTGGGCCAAAGTGGGAGTATAAGAGCTATACCATCCTTGAGATCATTGAAGACCCGCAGAAGGTCAGAAACGGCATAGTGACCTTGATTGGCCCCGACATACATGAGGTCCAGCCAGGCACTTCCGTCCCTATGGCCTGGGACATCAAGGTCTATGGCAAGGGAATAGGTCAGAGACATCGTGAGTATATTGAACGTCAGATGGCCATGTCGCTGCATGGTATAGAAGGGTATATGGCCTTTGGCACCTTCCAGGCTCCATGGATGAGAATAAGCAAGTCGGTGGTAGGCAGGCTGACCTTCCCGAAGTTATGCCAGATTTTACATGCCTACGTAAGGACTGTGGTCCCTCATGTGGAAGCCATGGAGTTTCGGTGGATAATCGGGGCTCCCGAGGTCGGTGGCATAGGACTTATAGAGCCGCTTTACAAACTGGGGATTCAAAGGTTGAAAGCCCAGGAGATGGCTTTGACCATGGAAGACGAGGATGTGGACATCTTTTATGGCTGCACCATTTGTAAGTCGCTAGCGCCCAACCACGTGTGCGCCATTACGCCCAGCCAGATACCCTATTGCGGTATCCTTTCCTATACATCGGCTCAGGTGACAGTAGAAATGGATCCGGAAGGCTACATCTTCCCCATGCCCAAAGGCGAGTGCTTGAACGCCGAACTGGGGAGCTACACTGGCGTGGATGCGGCTGTTTACGAGAGGTCCAACCACCAGGTAAAGCACGTCAACATATTCAGTGCCATAAAATACCCTACCACTAACTGCGGCTGCTTTGAGGGGGCAGCGTTCTATATTCCGGAAGTGGACGGCCTTGGACTGGCCATACGCCGGTACATAGGTGTGACTCCCCTGGGTATCAAGTTCTCACGGCTAGCTGGCATGATTTCCGGCGGCTCGCAGAACCACGGGAACAAAGGGATATCCGTACGATCCATTCAGAGCAAGACTTTCCTCAAGGGTGATGGTGGCTGGAACAGAATAGTCTGGATGCCCGCAGACATGAAACGTGAGGTAGCAGAATACATTCCAGAGGAGATCTACGACAAGATTGCCACTGAAGAGGATACCATTGATCCTATCGAACTGAAGGAGTTTCTCAAGAAGAAAAAACACCCGATAGTGGAGAAGTTCTGGAAGAATGGTGAGCCTCAACCACTCAAGGTACCATTGCCAGGGGCAGATTGGTCAGAGGAGTAGCTTTGGAGGTGAAAGATGGGAGATGAGGTCTGTGGTGTCTGTCGCAAAAAGGAAGTAGAGTGGACTTGCAGCGTGTGCGGCATTCCGCTGTGCGCGGAGTGCGTCCGGGAGGTGATGAAGGAGAACCCCGGCCAACGGGTGCTGGGTGTGCTGACCAGCCCCTTGAAGTCAGGAATGAAAAAGCAGAAGGTGTGTGAGAAGTGCATGAAGGAAGTGGATTTCGTTGACTGAGTGGGAGTTGCTCCGAGGCTGTTTCGCTGCGACTGCAGGTTAGGCAATGGTCGAAGTAGATGTCTTCCATTAACGATGGTTTTTCCTGAGCTATCGGCTCCTGGTCCACAAAGCGAGTTTCAGAACGGTCTGGGCTCGCTTCATTGCTTGAGTACAGGTATATCGGAGGGAAAGAGTTGTGAAAGATAAGAGAATCGCTCGCGTCGGGTCCCTGGAAGTTGATATCCGTGAAGTGGTGCGTGATCCCCGGGGCATGGAAGACATGGTCGTCGAAATAATGGAGAACGACTTTGTTGAGGGCCACCAGAGTAATTTCGGGGGAAAGATAACTCTCCTGCCCGATGCAGCAGACATAGCGGAGTTAGACTATTCTCTGCTGGATAAATGCCCGCCATTGTATATGCACCCCCAGGGGGTGTGCGCTGACTGCGGCTCAGGCCCCTGCAATCTGAAGGAAGGCCAGGGAAAGTGTGGACTGGATATGGAGTCTTTCCAGGGCAGGTTGAGCCTACGAAAGGCATGCCGCGGCTGCATGACGCAGATGGTGGCCAGCCGTGAGTTGCTGAACTATGCCCTCAAGCGGTGGCCGGAAGATACGCCTGTTAGCATGGGGGACATTCTGAGCATCTCCGACTGCGCCCCTGCCATAAGCGTCCTGTCAGGGTTATACATAAAGAATCTTAAAGACGTGAACAAAGCGCTCTCGTATGGGGAAGCACAGCTGGCCAAGCTGTTTCAGGCCAGTTACTCAGGTACGGGAAGAGCAGTGGATTTCGAAAGCATGGTACTGCATGCCGGTTCCGTCCTGCTGCTTGCCATGGGAGTGGCTGAGATGCTGAAGATTTCCTGCTACGGCTTCCCCAGCGCTGCAAACCAGGCACTCGACCAACTGGAACAGTTCCCTCCAGCGGCTCTGGCTGGAGGATGGGCATCCATCGAAAAGGGCAAGCCAGTTATAGCCTTTGTCGGCGATGATTTCTTGTCGGCATGGTGTGCCATAGATTACGCCAAGAAAAATGGTCTGACCGAGCAGATCGAAATATGTGGCATAGGTGCGGCAGGCGATGATGTAGCCAGGTTCTACGATAAGTGTCGTATTGTCGCCCCAATGGTACGGGCAGCAAAAGCAATTCGGAATGGCGTATTCGATGTGGTGGTCATCAGTCCGGGATGCTTGCCCTTGGACCTTCTATCTGAGGCAGCCAGGGTGGAAAGCAAGGCTATATGGGTGGGTCATCATGCGACCGACGAATTGACCGACAGCACCGACGAGCCAGTTGACAAGATAGTCGACGCCTTAGCTGCTGGTGAAAAGGCAGCCTGGATCAGGGACCCAGAGAAGGCAGGGGAAGTCGCAGTAAAGCTCGCCCAAAAGGTGAAGAGGCGGGGCAACTATACCATCGCTGAGGACGAGGCCACCAAGCAGGCCAAGAACCATAAGAAGGACTGTGATATCTGTTCCATTGTTTGTCCTGTCGGCCTGCCCGTATCTAAGGCAGTAAGGCAGCTCGCTGAAGGTAACTGGGATGGTTTCTTTGAGGTAGAGAAGGGTTGCAGTTTCTGCGGTGCCTGTGAAGACGCCTGCCCCAGCAAGGTTCCGTTGCGCGACATCATAGTGGCTGCCGAGAGAAAGCAGGCTGGCGCTGACAAATTCGTAATGAGGGCCGGCAGAGGGCCCATATCGATTACCGAGTTGCTGCAATCGGCTTTTGCTGTAGGCTGGGGCAGTATCCCCGCCATGGTTACTATCTTCGGCTGCGGCGATGCCCGCCAAGAAGAGATCGCCTGGATAGCCGATGAATTGCTCAACGGCGGCTGCATGGTTTTCGTTGCAGGATGCTCCGGAGCCGAAGTGGCCCGCTCCTTCAGCAAAACGAAAGGGAAGTATCTTTTTCAGCAATACCCAGCTACCTGTGCAGCAAGGAATCTAGTTAACTGCGGCAGTTGCTCTGCCATTTGTCAGTCAGTCCCGATGTACCTGATGCTCCGCCCTTCTGGTGGCATCCACCTCTATGGCAACATAGCCCCGCTAGGAGACTCGATCAGTCTTGGTGGGGCACAGTCAATTATCATGTGGGGGGCTCTACCGGACAGGATGTACGCTGTGGCGGCCGCGTGGGCTCGTCTGGGCTCAACGGTGATAGTGGGCCCGGCTTCATCCCTGGGATGGAATCGCTACCTGGTTGGTAACAGGTATGACCAGAGCAAGTGGTGGGTACATCACGGGGAAACGGGTAAGAGACGAGAAGTTGAACCAGTGAAGGAGCACCTAATTGTGCCAGTGGAAACTAAAGAGGAAGCACTAACCATGCTGGCCAGGTCTGTCTTGACTGTAAAAGACTACAGAGAGAGCCGGGCTACCCACCTGGAGGTTCTGATCGACTATTACCTGCGCTTCTATAACCAACTTCCTGAAGACTGGCACCTCCTGGTCAGATCAGATTTTGAGCTGCCGCCGAGACACAGGAGGCACATGGTCAACCTGCTGGCAGCCCAACAAGGCTGGGAAACAGAAGGAATGAAGATCAAGAAAGCCAAGCACCGTGATGGCAGGCTTCTGACCCTGTCAGAATTTGCCGCCAGCTATGGCATGGAGCAAGGCATCTATAACACCAGGCTGCGCAGTCAGTTGCCGTTGCGCCTGAGGGGGGCGGCGGAAAAGTAGAGCTCTCCGGCTGAAGGTGAACATAGAAATGAGGTCACCGGCTCAGGGAAATGGGGTGAATGGGGCCGAAGCAGAGCAAGCTGGTGGCAGATGGTAGCAAACGATCCACGTAGGGGGTGCAAATGGCAATTCCAGAGGAAGAAGCAGTAACAAAACTCCCACAGGGAAGGATATTCCAGTTGCCGACCGATCTCGACCATCTGTGGGATGGGCTGGACGATATCGGACTGGGCCTGAGATGGTTGAGCGAGGTCAAGAAGGCTGACATGCATCTCGAGCTGGGTGGGCCGAAGTGGGACTACAAGATGTTTTCCATCTTCTACATTGAGGAAGACCCGGAGAAGGTGAAAGACGGTGAGGTGAAACTGATCGGGCCAGACATACCAGAAGTCAAGCCTGGCACTTCGCTGCCCGGCGGGTTCACCATAAGGGTCTATGGCAAGGAATTGACTCCGGGGCACCAGGGATATGTATCGAGGCAGATAGGGACAGCGCTGCAAGGGATAGAGGGGTTCATGCTCTTCGGTTCGCCGGACGGCCTGTGGATACGAATCAACAAAGAGGTTGCTGACAGGCTTACCTTTGCCAAGATATCACAATTCTGCTACGCCACGGCCAAGACGCTTATTCCCCAGGTAGACGCGGTGGCGTTCTTCTGGGCTGTGGGGGCTCCTGAGGTCGGTGGCGTTGAGATGATAGACCCGCTGGTGGAATGGGCGAAAGAGAAATTCAAAATCATCAGTGCCAAGGAACTGTACGATGATGAGGATGTAGACACCTTCTATGGCTGCACGATATGCAAGTCCCTGGCTCCAAACCACGCCTGTGTTCTCACACCCAGCTCTCTGCCTTACTGCGGCATCATAGGCTACGATTCCGCCAAGGTTACAGCGGAGCTGGACCCAGAGGGCTATGTTTTCACCATTCCCAAGGGCGAATGTCTAGACCCTGAGGTGGGACACTACAGTGGAGTGGACGAGGCCATATGGGAGAGGTGCAACCATCTGGTGAAGCGTGTGCATATTTACAGTAGCATAAAGTATCCCACCACCAACTGCGGCTGCTTCGAGGCGGCGTCCTTCTACATACCAGAAGTAGATGGCATTGGTCTAGCTATGCGGCGCTATACCAAGATGACGCCGCTCGGTATCAAGTTCTCCACTTTGGCAGGTCAGATTTCTGGCGGGTCGCAGAACCACGGGTTCAAAGGGCTTTCCATCGCCGGTATGGGCAGCAAGAATTTCCTCCGAGGCGATGGCGGCTGGAATCGCATAGTCTGGATGCCAGCCGAACTCAAGCGGGAAATAGCAGACGTCATACCGGAAGAGGTCTACGACAAGATTGTTACTGATGAGGAAACCATAGACCCCCTGGAGTTGAAGGAGCTGCTGGTGAAAAGAGGCCACCCGATAGTGAAGATGTTCTGGAAAGACGGCCAACCCCAGCCACTGAAGCTGCCCCTCCCGGGGGAAGACTGGCCTGATGATTGAACTAAGATCGGGGGAACCATGGCAGAAAAAATGTGTGCTGTATGCCAGAAGAAGGAAGCACAGTGGACGTGCCATCAGTGCAGCATCGCACTGTGTGACGAGTGTGTCCGGGAGGTTCGCATCGAATCCACTAGGCCCGGTCAGAGGATGATGGGGAGGATAACCAGCCCCATGAAGTCAGCGGCGCAGAAATTGAAAGTATGCGAGAAATGCATGAAGGAAACCGAGTTCCTGGGATAACTGGCTTTAATTTTCCTTTGACCGCTGCCAAGGAGTGTTATAGTGGCAGATAAGAGGATCGCACATATCGGGCCCCATGAAGTCGATATCAGCCAGGTGGTACGTGACCCTCGCGGCATTGAGGATATAGTTACGGAAATTCTGGAAAAGGATTTCGTCGAGAGCCGCTATGCTCAATTTGGGGCACGGTTGAACATTTTCCCCGATGACGCAGATATAGCGGACTGGGATCACACTCTGCTTGAGAGATACCAGCCGCTGTACACGCAGCTTCAAGAGGCATGCACTGATTGTGGCCAAGGCCCCTGCCATCTGAGAAAGGGCAAAGGGAAGTGCGGACTGGAAATAGAGTCCTTTCAGGGCAGGCTGAGCTTGAGGAAGGCATGCCGTGGCTGCGTTAGCCAGATGATAGCCAGCCGCGATCTCCTGAACTACGCCCTCAAGGTATGGGCCAAAGACAAACCTGTCAGCATGGGCGAACTCCTGACCATGTCTGACCACTGCCCGCCTATTGGCACCTTGAGCGGCATGTACGTGAAGAACCTCGCTGACCTGGACAGAGTGCTTTCCTATGGAGAAGCGCAGCTAGCCAGGCTCTTCCAGGCAAGCTACTCCGGTACGGGCACGGCAGCGGATTTCGAAGGTATGGCAATGCACGCCGGATCCGTCCTGCTGCTGGCCATGGGAGTGGCTGAGATGGTGAAGGTATCCTGTTTCGGCTTCGTCTCCGCCGCCAACCACAAAATTGACGAATTGGACAACTTTCCACCGGCTAACTTGGCTGGTGGATGGGCCAGCATAGAGCCGGGTAAACCAGTAATAGCCTTCGCTGGTGACGACTTCCTGCCAGCTTGGTGCGCCGTGGAATATCTCAAACAGAACGACCTGACAGAGAAGATCGAAATATGCGGAATAGGCCCGGCAGGGGATGATACAGCCCGATTCTATAACAGGTGCCGTATTATCGCCCCCATGGTAAAGGCGGGAAAGGCTATCAGGAACGGTGTGTTTGACGTAGTTGTGGCCAGCGCTGGCTGCATGCCTCTGGACCTTCTGTCGGAGGCAGAGCGGGTGCAGACCAAGCTTATCTGGGTAAGTCAACAATCAGTCGGCAATCTGGCTGACAGAACAGACGACCCTGTGGACAAGATAGCGGACGCCCTGGTCGGGGGGGAGAAAGCAGCCTGGGTGAGGGATGTGGAAAAGGCTGGTGAGATCGCCGTGAAGGTGGCCCAGAGGGTGAAGAGAGCAGGCAGCTACATTCTTTCCGACGAGTCAGCCATCCAGGAAGCCAAGAAGTGCCAGGCCGATTGTGATCTTTGTTTCGATGCCTGTCCCAATAGCCTACCTTTGCCCAATGCAATCAGGCAGCTTAGCCAAGCCCAGTGGGATGGCTTCTTTGAGGTGGAGAAGGGCTGCTATTTCTGCGGCAAGTGCGAGGAGGCCTGCCCGGGCAAAGTGGCGTTGCGCGACGTAATAGTGGCAGCGGAGAGAAAGAAGGCCAGCAGCGATAAGCTTATCATGCGGGCAGGAAGAGGGCCTCTCCCGCTGACTGAGATACTGCAATCGGCTTTCTCCATGGTCTGGGGCAATGCTCCCGGCATCGTGGTAATCCTGGGTTGCGGCGATGCCTACCGCGATGACATCGGCTGGCTGGCTAATGAACTGACCAGGCGCAACTGCATCGTCTTCGTAGCGGGATGCGCTGCGGGGGAGATAGCTCGCAATTTCAACGAAAAGAAGGGGAAGTATATCTTCGAGCAATACACCTCTTCGATCGAGCCAAGGTCCATCATCAACTGCGGGGGCTGTACCGCCACCTCTCTGGCAAACAACATGTACATGTATTCGCGTGCTGCCGGCGGTATTCCTCTATATGGCGGAATCCCGGAGGTAGGAGAGGGCTCTCTCTACACCACCTTTGCACTGCTCATCTGGGGAGCCTTACCAGACAGGATGTATGCTGCCGCAGCAGCCTATGCCCGCCTCGGCGTCAGAACGGTAATGGGGCCAGCCTCGGGATGGACCTGGGGCCGCTATTTGCCAGGCAACAGATATGACCGCAGTAAGTGGTGGGTTTACCACGGCGATGATGGCACCAAGAGAGAAACCGAACCCATTCCGGAACATCTTATTGTCCCCGTAGAAACCAAAGAGGAAGCGCTGACCATGATGCCACGCACCTTCTTCAGCACCTCGGAGATGAGGGAGGGGCGGGCTGCCCGCATGGACCTGCTGGTTGAGTTATATCGACTCTTTTATGGGCAACTACCCGATGACTGGCATCTTCTGGTGAGGTCGCACCTGGACATACCCACAAGACACAGGATCCGGATGGTCAAATTACTGCAAGAGGAACACGGCTGGGAAACAGAAGGAATAAAGGTGAAGAGGGCCAGGAATCGGGATGGTAAGCTCCTCACCCTGTCAGAGTTCAATACTAGCTATGGCATGGAACTGGGGCGATATCACTGTAGGCTGCGCAGGTTGTTGCCGAAACATATCAGGGACAAGAAACAGACCAGTTAGTCCTCTTCGTTATCTTCTTCCTCTTGTTTTACCAGGTCGAGTGTGCTGAAGGGACATTTCTCAGCGCATAAGTTGCAAATATCAAGCCCCGGCACAGAACGCTTGCAGCTTGACCAGTCTATCACCTGAAGGTTACCGTCGATCACCTGGAGCGCTGGAGGCACCGAGGCGCGTTGAGTAAGCCGCCCACCGGAGGTAACCGTAGTAAGCGCCCTGTTGCAAACTATCACGCAATCGCCGCAGCCAGTGCATCTCGACCTGTCTATCACATGGTCGGTGCCCTCGATACGCTCTCCCTCCCCAAGAAGCTCCTTCAGTATCCGGTAAGAATCCTTGAACTCGTCTTTCAGGAGTTCAGGACAATCGCTGGGTTGCTTATTTCTGCCTATGAGATCGAAGGCGAAGGCATAACAAGTAGGGCAACCGCAGAGCTTACAGTTCGTCCGCGGCAACAACCTATATATCTGGAGCGGTTGAAGGTTCTTCCTAGGCAACTGTTTTCCTCACCAAGAGGTCTGAGAGCGGCGTGACGCCTTTTCCGGTCGGCCTGGCTATGACCTCTATTCGTTTGAGGTTAGGCAAGCGTGAACGCGATGGATCACAGCTTGCCAGCCGATTAGAGTACAAACTGGCCGGCATGATCGCCGTACCTTCTTCACAAGCAGGGTCGGACTTAGTCTTTACGACGACAGCGCCTGCTTCATTGTCCAGCTCAACCAGATCGCCATCCTTCAGACCGAGGTTCTTCAAATCGGCGGGCGACAACCGGATCGTGGCTGACTGTGCCTGATACGAATCGCCCCAGCCATCCCTCTGCCTGGCGATCCACTGATAGATATCCTGGTAGGTGACGATGACTAAAGGGACACCTTTTTCAGGCTCGGGCATGATCATTCTATCCTCTGTAGCAACTGGTTCAGGATTTCCTCTTCAGTAGGATAATCTCCCTTCTTCGGCCCCACCAGGATCACACGGTCTCCATCCATTCGTGCCATCGAGCCACCGCACTCCAGACCTGGAAGCGCCGTCGCTATGACGACGTCAGCAGCAGTTGTCGTAGGAGTGGAGAAGCGGTCAAGGCAAATGATGCTCGTGCCCCGAAGATTTCCCATCAGCGATTGCGGCAAGGTGGAGAACGGATCTGAACCCACAACCAGCACACAATCAGCGAGGCCCTTCCTCACCTGCTCCACAAAGGAGAACTCGTTCCCATGAGAAATGCCCGCCCCAAAGCTCACCTGGTTCACGTGTTGGGTTTGAGCGTACAGTGACTGGCTGAATCCCCGCAGGTTTGCCTGTGCCACCATAGGAATGACTGCCACTCGTATCGCCTGGCTGAACCGTCGCACCATGTCGCTGAAAGGGCCGAATTCGCCGTCGAGTGAATAGCTCAGGCCAGCACCGCAGAATATGACACAGAAGTGGGACTCTATCACCATTTTCAAGAAGGACTGCGAATCCTTTGCCCCGCTTGGTGCTTCCCCAAGAACTGCCCTGATGAAATGCCTATCGCCCCCGGGCTTGATCTTGAAGACGGGCTGGCACATGACACTTAGCTCCGTGTCCCTCACCTCAAAACAACTCAGTTTTACTTTCGGGAACCAGCCGGCCGGGTTGTAGTCAGTATAGGCATAGTAGGTGAACTTCGAAAGGTGTCTGGGGTGAGTATGGGGGGGATTAGAGCCCCAGTATATGAGTAGATCAGCGTTGTCCTTGACTTCGGAAAGAGAGCAGGTCGGCAATACGCCCCGAAGCAGGCTCTCGAGTAGAGTGCCCCAGGAGAAGGATGAGGCATCATCAATCACGGCACCCAGTTTTCGTGCCAGTTCGATAGCAATAGCCTGGGTCTCCAGTGTAGAGCTATCAAACCCGAAGATAAGGCAGTTCTTGGCCCTCGAAAGAAGCCGCGCTGCTTCTTCTACCGCCTCCTCCGCAGACACGCTCTGCCCTTTGACCAGGCTCCTGGCCCGACGCTGCGGATTAACGCCGGAGCGAAGATAGGCTGCTCCCTTGGCACAGGCATTCTCGATCTTGCCGAGCCGCCCGTCCTCGATCTCAATCTGAATATCATCGCATAAGCAGCTACATCCGGTGCAGACAAAACCTGGGGAAGTCAGCTCAGGGCCTCACTTTCTCAGTACGAAATACGGGCAGCAGCCGCCTCTTCAAGCAAAGCAGCAGGCAACTCCTCAGCTCCGATAAGATAAATCCTTCCCTTTCCTGTCTTGGCAATCCTTCGCATCAGCTCTGGGTCAGCCGACCGCTGGTTGATACAGATGCAAGATATGGTAATGCCACGGCGGGCTACCAGGGCAGCTTGCCTGAGGGCGTACTTCTGTGGGGTGGGGTGAGGGGCGGTGGCATCACCATCAGAGATAAGGATGATGTGCTGTTTTGCCCTTCCCTTGGGATGGTGCTCCAGCAACTCACAGGCCTTCAGCAGGCCGTAGCCAATGTTGGTGAAGGCGTTCTCATGTAGATCGAGGTCGAGCACCCGGCGAGTCACCTTATGCGGATTCGTGGTCAGGTCAACAACGACCTCAGCCAGATTGGAGAATGAGACTATGGCTACTCTATCTTTATAGGCGGCGGCAGCCAGCGACAGGGCAATGGCACTCTGTTTAGCAAACCAGAACTTGTCCAGTTGAAGCATGGTGCCTGAGAGGTCTACGACCAGGACTATGTCCATCCGGGTACGGATGTCTTTGGTACTAACGATGATGTCTTCTCTGGTAATTTGCTGTCTCCGATTACGGATGGCCTCTTTTATGGTGTCCCGAAAAGAGATATCGCGATACTTATCGCCAAAACGGAACCGCCGGGCACCCACCACCTTGCCCTCCCCCAGCGTCAGCTTCTTGCCGGCGCTGTGCCTCCCGTAGCCATAGAGGTAGGCACCTTCGTCCAACCTGGGCGTCAGCCTCTCCAGGAGGACGTTAATGCCGCGCTGGCTCAGCGTCCACCCGCTGCTGGTGCGCTGCAAGATATCCTCTTCTTCCAGGAACTTGAGGGTCTTGGCCAGCGCCTCTCGCTCAAGAATATTGGCTATCCTCTCCTTCTCTTTCCTGTACTCCTCGATCTCTGCCAGCAGCTCAGCATCGAGGTTGTCAGCCTTGTAGCGCTCAGGATAAAGCTCTGGCAAACGGCTGGCAATCTCCCGGTAAAGCTGGGCCAGCTTGGATTCAGGGAAGCGCTTGATCCTCCTCAACAGGAGATCGAAGGCGCCATACTTCAGCGGCTTCCTGAACTTCTCCTCCTTGACGATCTCCTCTACCAGAGCCAGAACGTCCTGTTTGGTCAAGGTGGCCAGGTCTTTCTTGGCCTTCTCCTTACCTGTTATCTTGCTGACCACCTGGTCGATGATCTGCTCCCTCTTTCCGGGCAGATCAACCTCAGGAGCCAGTTTGAGGCGGTGGGGCAGCGAAACCACTGCGCCCTCGGACAGCATTTCATCCTCGGACTGGTATTGCAGTTGAGGGAGCTGGGCCAGAATCTCGGCGTATTTGATCATTCCCCGCGTCCCCACTCCCCGTTCCACCTCATCGTGCCCCCTTGTCTCATCAACAATCCTGATGGCCTTCTCCATCACTGGCTCAGCCAGGCTGTCTGTGCTGTGTCTGAGGTGGCCGGCAACGATTTCCTTCTGTTTATCCAAGTCGCTGACGTAGCCAAAGCGGACGACATCGAAGTTGTCCATCAAATCCAGGGGTAACGACCGCAAGGCTGCCTCCCCGCCAGTGGCCACCACCAGCGTGTCCAGGGGTACCTTCTGCTCCAGCACGCCAATGGAGATGGAGCTGCCCTGGAGGGCATAGATCACCGCGTTGAGGACTCTTTCGGGGACCCTATCAATGAAATCGAGCAGCAATATGCTTCTGTTGGCCTTCAGCAGCTTGCCAGGCAGAAAGGCCCTGGGAGAGTAGATGCCCTCCTGGAGCGCCGCCTCAGGATCAAGGTCTCCGATCAGGTCTTCCACCGTCAGCCCCCCACTCCCCTGTACCCTCACCAGCCGCTCGGCTGCAGGCAGGGTGGCGCTGCGAAGAGTCTCACCCCTCGCTTTTCTGTCCAGGCACCAGGGGCAAGAAGCGTCTTTGGGTGAACAATGCAGGGGGCAGCCCTCCACCACCTCGATGTCACCGAGGATAGCGGAGAGGTTATTGGCCACACTGGTCTTGCCACTGCCGGGCGGGCCGAGGAGTAACAGGTGATGACCGCTGCACAGGCTGCTGAGCAAAGCCTGACTCTCCTCTGCCTCTATCTGGAGGCCATCGAAGACCAGACGGCTGAACCTGTCCGGTCCCAGCCTGTTGAAAGTGCCCAGAATCTCTTCTCTAAGCAACCTGTTTACCATCTGCCCCAACACCACGTTCATCTTCTTCAGGTTCTAATTCCAGGTTGTTCACCGAAACAGATCCTCAAACCCCTTGTAGGTTCTCTCATTGCGACGACGGATTCCCCCAACCTCGATACGCTTGCTTCCTTCATCAATGAGGTAGATTATGCGGAAACTCCCGACCCTCACCCGATATATGTCATCGTATAACTTTTCACATCCGTGGGGTCTGGGGTCACCTGCTAAGGCTCTAAGTCTGGCTACGATACGCTGGTGATCTGACTCCTGTAGGCTATCCAATTCCCGCTGAACCTTCCTGCTGCGAAGGCTAACTTCGTATGCCAGCTGCACGTCGCCGTTCATAATCCTCTAACCCGATCGCTTCCTCTTCTGGAGCCGATAAAGAGTCCTTCATGGCAAGCAGGTCCTCTAAATCCTCCACCTTCTTGATTAGGGCCTCGTATTCGTCATAGCGGGCGAGCACGGCCTTCGGCTTCCCATACTGCGTGATGTAAAAAGGCACTCCACGTTCTTCGAGTTCAGACATCAAAGCAGCCAATTTAATCTTGAGTTCGCTAACCGTTACAATACGCGTGGTCATGGCGGCAAAACCTCCTCCCTAGCCACAGATAAAGGATATTGTACTAAAGTTAGTACGAAATTTCAACCATGAGACAACCTAGTCTAGAGATCAAAGCGAAGACGGAACTCGGCCGAAGTTAATGACAGGCTTAGCAGATTTCATTTGACCATCTGCCCTCAGGCATAGCTAAGAATCTTCTGGCAAAGGCCGTCTATGGCCAGAGAAGCGGGGGACTCTCTGGGGATGCCTGTCACCGGTTTTCCCTGGAGGTCGAACTGCGCCACCAGGGGTTCATAGGGAATATAGGCGGCAATATCCAGCCCGTTTTCCTTGGCCATTCGCTCCGCGTCAGGCCGGCCCTCGTCCGTCACCCTGTTCATCACCGCCAGGATGGCCCCGAACTGGACAGATAGCTCCTGGGATAGCTCCTTGATCCTCCTGGCCGTCAGTATGCCATTCTTCGTCATGTCAGTGACTATGAGCATAATGTCAACGTCCCTGGTGGTGCGGCGGCTGAGGTGCTCCAGCCCGGCATGACAGTCCACCACGGTGAAATCATATCCTCTTGCCCGGCTGTCTATTACCTGGCGGATGACGTGATTTACGGCGCAGTAACAACCTTCTCCCTCAGAACGGCCCATGACAACGATGTCAAATTGGGGGAACTCCTCAATGGCTTCGTGCATGGATAATTCCAGATATTCCTGCTTGGCGCTGGCCACCTTGCTGCGAGCCGGCGCATTGATAATGGCTTCCCGCGCTGCTCCCACGGTTTTGGTCGCTGTCACCCCCAGGGCTTCAGGGAGATTGGAATCGGGATCGGCATCTATGGCCAGCACAGTACCGTGTTCGGAGAGTCGCTTGACCAGCATGGATGATGTGAAGGTCTTACCCACTCCGCCTTTCCCCGACACGGCGATAGCAATGCCCTGGCTCACTGTTGTACCTCTAGAACATTCTTTACCAATTCATCGATCAAATCGAAGGGCTCGTCGTAAAATCTGGATTCTGGAGAGGGCTTGATCCGGCTGCCTAAAGAAGAGGAAGCCGCCTTTCTGATGTCGTCCAAGCTCGCCTCAGAGCGACCGCCCAGCCTGGCCAGGGCCTGCACCTTCTCATAGAGAGAAAGAGTGGCTCTGACGCTGGCTGACTGGTCCATCTCCTTTATCCAGGGCTCTTCGCGCGTCGCCCGTACCAGGGTAACTATGGCATCGAGGACCTTTTGCGGTACTGCCACACCATCCATGCTGAGACCGTACCTGGTGACTATCTCTTTCTCCCTTTCCAACGACTCGGGGTAGCTCATCTTGACCACATCAAATCTATCCAGGAGAACGTCGGAAAGCTCTTCTACCCCAGCCCGCTCCCTGGGATTCATGGTGGCGATCATCACGAAGTCGGCTGGGTAGTCTACATCGTAAGGGCCTATGGTGGCGATGCCTTCTTCGAGGACCTGGAGGAGAGCATTCTGTAGCTTCTCTGTCACCCTGTTCAGCTCATCGAAGAAAACGATCCCCCTGTTTCCCTTGAGAAGCTTCCCCGGCACAAAGGCGCGATAGTCCTGGGGGCCGTATTTGAAGGCCTGGCTGGGATCGATATCTCCCAGAAGGTCCTCGGCAGTGAGGTCAGGAGAGCCTTGCAAGCGGACGAATCTCTGCTCGCCGCTAATTGTGACCCCCTCCAGCTTTTCACCGGCGGTGGCTCTTACCTTGCACCGGGGGCAGACAGGTCTTTCGGGATGGCAGTGATAGGGGCAGTCCTTAACCACAGTTATGGGAGGCATCGCCGCAGCAATGTGCTTGGCCATAGTGGTCTTGCCCACACCCGGAGGGCCCTCAATCAGTATGTGATGGCCAGCAAGCAGCGAGGCAAGAATGCGCTCTTTGGTGTCTTCCTGCCCGACAATCACCGAAAGCATATCCTTGCCCTCGGCGGTGAACTTCAGGATGGTTTCCCTTAGTCCTTCAATCATTCATCCTCCTGGTTCAAGTATACTACACACTCACAGACCGAACCAAGTTAAGACCTTTTACCCCTTTCTCTTGACCGCCTGCAAAGGGCGATGATATACTTACTATTAGTAGGGACAGATAGGGTGTATACAAATGGTTATAAGACTGGAGAAAGGGGACGAGGAAATAAGCTGCAGTACTTCGCAGCGTGAGACCCTTCGCTACGCTCAGGGTGATAGCGTACATAGGTGTCATTCTGGTCCGCCGCAGGCGGAGAAGAATCTCAGTTGTTACACGGTACTAGTGTCTTGTCTCCGAAGTTCGCATACAAAATCGTGAGATGGTGGCCAGGATATCATCGGCAGTCTTGATCCAAACGAATGGTTTCGGGTTCTCATTGGTAGATTGGAGATAGTGGTAAATGGCCTGTTCCAAGGCGTCTGTGCTGGGATATGTACCCCGGCGCAGTTGCTTTTCGGTAGGCTTTGCGAAGAAGCGTTCTACCAAGTTGAGTCACGATGCGCTGGTGGGAGTGAAGTGCACGTGGAACCGAGGCCGCTTGGCCAGCCAGCGCTGGATAAGGGCCGTCTTATGAGTGCCGTAGTTGTCCATGATGAGATGTACATCCAGGGTGGCGGGCACTGCCACAGCGACTGTGTCGAGAAACTTACGGAACTCCGTCGAACGGTGACGCCTAAGACACCGGCCGATGATCTTCCCTGTTCGGGCATCGAGGGCGGCAAACAAGGTCGTGGTGCCATGGCGCACATAATCGTGAGTCCGCCGCTCGACCTGGCCAGGCCGCATGGGCAAAAGGGGGCGAGTGCGATCCAGGGCCTGGATTTGGGCCTTCCCGTCCACGCACAACACCATGGCGCTGTCAGGGGGATCAAGGTAGAGTCCCACAATGTCACGCACCTTCTCAATGAACATGGGATCGCCGGAGAGCTTGAAGGTCTCGGTGCGATGCGGCTGCAGCCCGAAGGCTCGCCACACGCGATGGATAGTGCTACGACTCAGGCCCGAACGCATAGCCATGGACCGAGTGCTCCAGTGCGTCGCATCCTGGGGCAAAGTCTCCAGCGTCAGGGTCAACACCCGTTCCACATCCGCATCGCTGACCTTACGCGGCGCACCCGGACGTGGCTCATCCAGCAGGCCATCAAGGCGTCGCTCCAGGAAACGCGTGCGCCACTTCCTCACCGTCGGCAGGCAGATACGCAGTTCCTGCGCTACCGCAGTGCAGGTCTTGCCACCCCCGCACTCCAAGATAATCCGGGACCGAAGCGCCAAAGCCTGACTCGTCTTCGCACGGCGTGCCCACTGTCTCAAGGTGACGTACTCTTCGTTCGTCAGTATCACCGGTGGTATCGGGCGACCTCTCGGCATGGGTGTGTCCCTCCTACGATTCCGAATTACCGAAAGCATACGCTCTTTCAATTGTTTGTGCAACGTATTTTAGAGACAGGACACTAGTGCCTAATTTCATAAATGTTGCGACATTGGCTCACGGCTGAACGCACTTAAGATATGTGTGAAGGTATTTCTGAAGCTAAGCACTAGCTTAGAGCACCAAGGGGGTGTCAGACATGAAGACTTTGAAGCTAAACTTTACAGTTCCTGAAGACGTGGCTGAGGCATTAAAGGCTCGCGTCAGCAAACGCAAGCGCAGCGCCTTCGTTGCTGCGGCCGTTCTCGATAAGCTAAAGGAGCTTGAGCAGGAACAGCTTAGACAATCCCTGGTGGAGGGTTATCAGGCAAGGCGAGCAGAGGATGCTGAGGTCGATCAGGAATGGGAAAGGGCTACGCTGGAAGAATGGCCACGATGACCGGATTAGAAGGTGACCATGTGCCAGCATGAGCCGAAACCTATGGCTGAGGCGAGTTTCCCCCGATACGGAGATATTTATGAGGTAAACCTTGACCCTGTTGTTGGAGCCGAGACGGGTAAACGCCGGCCAGCGCTGGTTGTTTCCAA